>JBDHDY010000148.1:0-10548 GCA_039591275.1 Gemmatimonadota bacterium
TGGATCGCCGAGTGGTGAACGAAGCAGTCCTTTTCGCCATTGTCGGGCGTAATGAAGCCAAAGCCCTTCTGATCGTTGAACCACTTTACCTTGCCAGTGATGCGTGACATACCTACTCCTCTGTGTTCGATGCGCGTCGGAGTCCGGAGTGTCCGCACTGGCCGATCGTCCATCGTGTTGTCCGCGGATGTGTCCCCGCGGTGGGGTGCCGCATCGTGCGGCATGCTACTAGCAGAAAGGGGAACCGCGTCAGTTGCCGGTTCCCCTGCAATTCCGTTTCGTTTGTCTGTGGCGCTTCGATGAACGCCGCTTGGCTCGCTCTCAAGATAGTCGCACGGGTGCGGAAAGGGAATGCCCCGTGCTTGGTGCGTCGCGGCCGCGGGTCAGCGCGTTTGACAGGATGACGGGGACCGACTATCCTTCGTAGGTGGGTGACGTCGCGTGTCGCCCGATGGAGACTGATCCGAAAGCGGGAATGCGCGGCTGCGCTGATCCCGCTTCTTTCTTGTACGAGGAGGAGCGCCTTGCTCCTGAGCGCGCGAGTTGATTCTCGAAGCGGTCGCCACCGAGTTGCTGGTGGCTACGCGTCCCAGTCTGCGTCCATCAACGTCTCGAGGGTGAGATATGTCCAGTCGATATAGCGTCGAGCAACGCCATATCACGCATCGCGGTCGCCAATTTCACTTTGTATCGTATGAAGGCCGGCCGGCCAGGCCCAAACACAACGAGCCGGCGACCGAACCCGCCTGGTTCCTTGTGACGGCGAGTCGTCGGTGGGAAGTGATGCCACAACGTCCGGGTCAAGAAAGCGAAGAAGTCGATCGGCTTCTCACCTTGTGGCTCGAAGCAAATGCTTTTGCCGAGGCCGATCCCGTCAAATCCTAAGCACCACATGCCGTGCGACCGATCTTCCCGTCGTCGCTCAGAAATTGTCGAAATCGCCAGCCAATCCCGTCGACGAGTGAACTAGCGGCCCTTCGACAAGCCGCTCTATTGGATTACTCGCTAATTATCATCCACGTTAATCTTTTTTCTGTGTGAGCAGTGGCTCCAATCGCAAATCTGCAATCTGCAATCGTTACTCATTCGTTCCCCTCCTTAACTCAGCGCCATACCGGTGGCAAATAGTTCCACCGCACGAGGAACGCGACTGCCAGCAACGCCATCATAGCAACTAACGTATAGTACGTCCTCCGTGCGGGACCCCAGTATCCGCGACGCCACGCGGCGATCGCGAACCCAAGTATAAATGCAGCGAGCAGGCCCAGCGCATAGGGAAGCTGAAGCAGTAGACGCATGCCCGGCGTCATCCCGGTCACGATTCCAGTCGTGGACTCGAGCATTCTGGTTGACCGTGCAATGAACCCGAATCCGAACCACGCAAACAGCACGCTGAAGAGCAAGGCGAGGATAATGGCGACGCGAGACCCTTTGCCAGCAGGGCGCCGAGTTTGATTCCGTCGCCTGCCCCACCATGCGGCGAGGGCTGCCGTCACGGGCCAAAGGAAAAGCAGCAGGATCAATGGCGAACCCAAGAGATATGACACGTACTCGTTCTTGACTCTGGCAGCGTCAAACCAGTGGCGGCGCTCGAACGTCGCAGGGAAGTCGGCTCCAAAGAAGGGCATTGCCCCAAATAAATGTGTCACGCGCCCCCGATGGTCACGTCGGAACGCGAAGACCCGTTCCCCACCGATTTCGCGAAACCGAAGAGAGTCGAGCGGGGCGAATTCGAGCCGCTCCCCGACGGACATCACGAGCGATCCGCGTTCAGTGGCTCGCAACACTACCGACATGGCGAACAACGCGGGAAACTTCTCCACGGTGTAGTGTGCATACCGGGTGAGCTGGTACGGTCCCGCGAACTGAGTTATGTACTCGGGGCTCAACGAGAAGGGCTGATCCGCTCCAACTTCCTGTCGTTCGTCGAGCAATCGTGCCAGAAGACTGTCCTTCAACGCAGCACCGAATCCCGAACGACCGCCATTGGCAACGAAATAGAAGCCGACCCCCGCTTCGGGGACAATAAGGAACAGATTGCTTACTCCTGGCACACTCCCAGCATGCGTGAGCGCCCGCCGACCCAGTTCGGTCTGATTGAAGAACCCATACGACATCCCAGGGATGCTTTGATCGTGCGTGAAGTGTACGGCTTGCATTCGGTCGATTACCGCGGCCGGCAACACTGGCTCGCCGTCGATCTGTCCCGCATTGAGCTGCATGATGAGAAACCGTGCCATGTCTGCCGCCGTCGAGTATGCAAGCCCTACGGGGTAGGGATGAGAGTACACCTCATCCGCAGCGGTGCAGCTGTCGGCATCGCACAAATGCCCCAATGCCTGATCGCCACGCAACGCGGGAACGACGTCGAGATAGCTGGTGCTCTGCATGCCGAGTCTCAAAAACAGCGAATCCCGGGCGTACTCGGAGAAGGGGATACCAGTGGCGCGCTCGACCAGGTATGCGGCGACCGCCATGCCGTGGTTCGAGTACCCGGTGACTTCGCTGGGCCGCCACCCGCGTCGGGGAAGGTTTTCTACGAGATACGCGCCAAGCGGACGGATCGCAAGGCGCGACGTCGCCGCATAGCCGATCATTCGTTCGTCGAACCCGGCGGTATGGGTAAGCAAGTGGTGCAGGGTAATCGGCTCGGTGAACCGGCTCTCAAGGGGGAGGTCCGGCGCATAGTGTTGGATGTTCTCGACGAGATCTAGGACGGCTCTCTCGGCAAGCGTAACGGCGGCAGCGGCGACGAAGAGTTTCGCAACAGAGGCGACCCGAAAAACCGTGCGCTCAGGGTCGACAGGGACGCTGTCGGCAACGCGTGCGAGTCCGAAACCGCGAAGAACTTCTACGCTATCACCACGCACCACGGTGAGTGCCATGCCGGGAACGTCGTATTGACGCATGAGGGCGAGAACCAGCGCATCCAGGCCCTCGAGCGCCTGCGCCCGAAGCGGATTGGGAAGTGTGCCCAGAAAAGCACATGCCACCAATGCGGCGCGCCAACACCGGATCCAGATTCTCACCTGCACACGTAGCTCACGAAGCATCATGTGATTCGAGGCGGCCGGATTGGTCAGTCACGAAGAGGCCCTCCTGCGAGAGGGTAGCGGAATAATAGGGATTGGTTCAGAGAGCAGCCAGGAGAGAAGAAACGGCAGAGAGGGTCTATTCAGAGTGATGGCATCGGAATTGCATCTCGCGTGCCACCAGATGGGAGCGTGGGATTCACGGCAACTGGTGAGTTTTCTAAGCGTCTTTCGGGCATCGGTGCCTCACCATCACGGCATGGATGTCTTACCTTTTTGTGCGAAACGCATCCACAATCGCGCCAACTAAGCGGAATACGTCGCCGAGCTTCACGTCCTCCGCTGGAGCGGTACCCCTTGGAAGTGAAGGTCGCCGTACCCGCCATGCGGTGCAGGGCGTCGCTGGACGAGACAGCCACCAATTCACAGGAGGCACCACAAATGATCCGCGCGATCTCAATGCTCGTGGTTCTCGGACTTCTGGCCCCCGCCCCCGCCGCGAGGCTTGTTGCGCAGGACGTAGATCGGCCGCCCGACCGCCCGGCCGGCGAGGGGGAGGGCCCCTACGAGCGTCTCGTTCTCCGTGGCGCCACAGTGATCGACGGCACCGGCGCTCCGGCCACCGGGCCGGTAGACATCGTCGTCCAGAACGACCGCATCACAGACATCCGTCCAGTGGGTTACCCGGGAGTGCCGGTAAATCCAGCTTTTCGGCCCGACTCCGGCACCCGAGAGCTGGACCTGACGGGCAAGTTTCTGCTGCCCGGTTTCATCGACACGCACACACACCAGCACACCTTACAGGACGGTCAGAACGTGCCGGTGAATTACGTGCACAAACTCTGGCTGGCACATGGGATCACCACGGTTAGGGATGTAGCCTCCTTCCATAGCTTGGATTGGCTGCTCGAGCTCAAGGAGCGAAGCGCCCGCAACGAGATCACCGCACCGCGGACCGAGATCATGCTGCTCTACGGATCCGGCGCGGAGGGCCTCGACATGCTGTCACTGTTCCGCCCCGGCGGGCCGTTTGCCACGGCCGATGCTGCCAGGGCCTGGGTTCGTGACATCGCGGCTAGGGGAGCCGATGGCATCAAATTTCTGGGGGGAGCCCCAGACATCCTGCGAGCCGCCATCGAGGAGGCGAACGCAGTGGGCATCCGTACGGCGATGCACCATGCGCAGATGAGTGTCAGCCAGATGAATGCTCTGCAGTCGGCGCAAGCTGGTCTGACGTCCATGGAGCACTGGTACGGGCTTCCCGAAGCTCTGTTCACGGACCGCGCGGTGCAGGACTATCCCGTGGGATACAACTACCAGAACGAGCAGCACCGTTTCGGCGAGGCCGGGCGTTTGTGGGAGCAAGCGGCGGAGCCCGGATCGCCACGCTGGAACGCGGTCATGGATTCACTCCTGGCTGTCGACTTCACGATCGTGCCGACGTTCACGATCTACTTGGCGAGCCGAGACCTGATGAGGGCCGTGCGAGCCGAATGGCATGAGTTCTACACGATACCATCGCTGTGGGATTTTTACCGGCCGAACAGGGAGGCGCACGGCTCGTATTGGTTCTACTGGACCACCGGCGACGAGATTGCCTGGAGGCGCAACTACAGCAAGTGGATGCAGTTCATCAACGAGTACAAGAACCGGGGCGGCCGAGTCGCCGTCGGTAGCGACGCCGGCTACATCTACCAGCTCTACGGCTTCGGCTTCATCCAGGAGATGGAGCTGTTACAGGAGGCGGGATTCCACCCGCTGGAGGTCATCTGGGCTGCAACCCTCAAAGGAGCCGAGACGCTTGGTCTCGCCCACGAGATTGGGAGCATCCAGATCGGCAAGAAAGCTGACCTGGTCGTGGTTGACGAGGATCCCACCGAGAATTTCAAGGTGCTGTACGGGACCGGCGCGATCCGTCTGAACGACGAAACCAGGGAAGTCGAGCGGGTCGGCGGTGTGCACTGGACGATCAAGGACGGCATCATCTACGACGCCAAGGCCCTGCTGCGCGATGCGCGCCGGATGGTGGACGAGGCGAAGGCGGAACGAGGGATTGCGCCCGGGCCGATGCGCGTAGTGACGGTGCAGCCGGATGTGGGCCGGCGATAGTCATGCCGATCGAGCCGAGTCAGCGGCACCGCCGTGGGCCGTAGCAAGTCTTGCGAAGCTGGGGTGGGGGCTAGGACGCCGACACGCGAGGCGCACGGCGAGCACAGAAGTGCCGACCTCGCGTGTGCTTCGCCGCGAATGTGCCCGACCGAGCGCCTCGTGTGTAACGCGTCCGTCGCCCCCACCCCCAGCTTCGCCACACTTGTTGGGCTGCGTCCTTCGCTGTTGACGCTAGGTCATCTGCACTTCGTGCGCCGTCTCCTTAGACGGCCAGCATAAGGGAAGAAACGGTGAACCAACTGTTCCCATACGCAAATGTCATTGCAGGCGTGCTAGTGCTCGTCGTCGCGTTCACCTTCCATTGGGTTGGACAGCTCATCTCGCTTGTCAACTGGGATTTCGCGACCAAAATCGGCCTGCAAGAGGAGGGCAGCCCGTCTGAATTTGTTGTCTACGAGCATGGCATTGCCGTAGCCGACGTGGCTATCGGCTGGATATACGGCATTGCCGGAGTGGGATTGATTCTGGGTGCACCGTGGGGCTTCACGCTTGCCTGGTTTCCGGGAGTCGTGCTCATCTACCACAGCATCAGCGCATGGTTTTGGTTTGGGAACCAAACCAAGGCGGGGTACCCGCTCACGAGCAAGGCTAAGGGGGTCACTTGGTGCGTAGCGAATTTCGCCACCGGTGTGCTTGCCGTTGCGGTTGCGTGGAACGCGACTTGATCGTGGGAAAGAGTACGGAATAGCAACATGGATGAGTTGTCTACCGTATCACGGATGAGCCTCTACGTGCTGGTCTCATTGATCGGCGTACTTGCTTTCATCATCTGGTGGGCTCAGCTGGGGGTGCTCAAGGGCAAGGGCTTCGAGAATCCGGATGGTTCGGTGGATGACTGGCACGAGCAGAAGATCTTTTATGGTATCGCCTTCGCGGACGTATTCCTGGCATGTCCGCTGAGCATCACAGGGATCATCTTGACGTTCGCGATTACAAGATGGGGATACTACCTCCTGGCTCTGGTCAGCTTCTGGTTCCTTTGGGCGAATGTCATGACGACGGCGACCAGTCTTCGCTTTGAGAAGCCCAGGATCACCCTTACGTGGGTTATCGTATATCCTTTTGGAGCACTTGTGGGGCTAGCGTACATTGTGTGGTCAATAGCGCATTTTGACTTAATCTACTCGATGTAGCCTGACGGCCACACGAAGCTGTC
The DNA here is from genome assembly GCA_039591275.1 of Gemmatimonadota bacterium. Classification (GTDB taxonomy): domain Bacteria; phylum Gemmatimonadota; class Gemmatimonadetes; order Gemmatimonadales; family GWC2-71-9; genus JBDHDY01. Next base: position 6,358 of record JBDHDY010000148.1, read on the forward strand.
ATTCATATGCGTGAGAGGGCATGTGTTCACACAGGTAGTCAGTTCGAGTCCGGCTCTTAGGTCTTGGGCGCCGGAGCTCCAAAAGGAGACCGTTCGGCGGCTGGGCGCGCTGTGCCTTCTGTTGGGATCGTTGAAGCTGATCTCGATCCCAGTGTACGCCGTCGCTGACATCATACCCCTAGCAGCTTTGGACTACGCCCTCGGCTTCGGCTTTGCGGCTGCAAGCTTCGCCCTTTATTACCTCATACGAACGGAGCGATTTTCACCTTCCGTCCTATTGGACCTGGGTTACGGCTACGCGATTGTGGGCGCATTCGCCCTCGGAGTGACGGTGAACTGCACGCAGTTTCCCGAAACATCAGGTGTTGGATGGTCTCCGGTGGCTGTGTGGGCTTTTCTCTTTCCCATCGTGGTGCCTGCGCGCTTGTGGAGGGTGGTGTGCGTGGCATTGCTAATCGCCGCCATGGATCCCCTCAGCATGTGGGTGCTAGTCGTCACTGAGCACATTGACGCGCCCAACGTCACAGCTGCTCGTTTTGCTCCCAACTTGTTCGCGGTCATCCTGGCTGCACCAGTGTCTAGGATCATCTACCGCCTAGGTGTGCAGGTGACCGAGGCTCGCCAGATGGGTAGCTATCAACTCGAGACGCTGTTGGGGAAAGGAGGCATGGGCGAGGTGTGGCGAGCCCAACACCAACTCCTGGCCCGGCCCGCCGCCGTCAAGCTGATGCGCCCCGGGGCGCTCGGAGGCGATCTCGATAGCCAGCGGGTGGTGCTCGGGCGTTTCGAGCGCGAGGCCCAGGCGACAGCATCAATGCGCTCCCCTCACACGATCCAACTGTACGATTTTGGTGTAAGCGAGGATGGAACGTTCTACTACGTCATGGAGCTGTTAGAGGGGCTCGACCTCGAGACCCTAGTAGAGCGCTTCGGACCGGTACCTCCTGAACGGGCGATATACTTTCTGGAGCAGATCTGTGACTCACTCGGTGAGGCCCACGAGATGGACCTCATCCACCGCGACATAAAGCCTAGAAACCTGTACGCCTGCCGCTACGGGCGCAAAGCAGATTTCGTCAAGGTTCTGGATTTCGGACTCGTCAAGCATGGACGAGAAGAGGACGGGCGCGACGTCAAGCTCACCGCTGAGGACACGATCAGCGGAACACCTGGTTACATGGCACCAGAGCAGGTTCTGGGGACCAGCCCGGTCGACGCTCGCACGGATATCTATGCCGTGGGCTGTGTTGCGTACTGGCTGGTCTGGTGACAGGCCAGCTCGTATTTCGCGGTGGGACTGTGATGGAGACCTTGATGCAGCACGCGCAGGCTCCGCCCATCCCGCCCTCGCAACGTACGGAACTCACGATCCCGGCGTCGTTGGAGGAGACGATCCTCTCATGTCTCGAGAAGGACCCGGACAAGCGTCCGCAGAGCGCAGACGAGCTGATTCGGCGACTCGGTGCCTGTAAGGCCGAAGCGCCGTGGGCGGAAGCCCGTGCATTCGAGTGGTGGGAGAAGCACGTGCCGCGCTGAGCTGCGGCCCTCTTTCGCACGATGTCGTCGATGTCCTCGACATCCCCCACCGTGTCCGCCGGACCGGCGTCTTGACCGTAGCCACGAGCGTGATGACGGGCGCGCACGAGACGTAATTGTGATTCGTGAAATGTTACGGCGGATGAAAGATGGAACTTGAGAAGTGAGAGGCTAAGTAAGGAATAAGGCAGTCGCCTTGAGCGACAGATGCTGAGCCTGTCCTGAGGAGTGCTCCAACGGAGCACGTCACGAAGGGCTTGTCGAAGGGCCGCGAGTTCACTCGTCGTTACACGAGATGCAACCCCGACCACTTCGGTTCAGATAATCCCTTTTTCAGCTCCTCTTGGCTGGCTGCGCTCTAGCCCACTCTCTATTATTGCGTTACAGGTTATTCCGCTATCGGCTCCCACGGAGGCCGTCACGGTGGCCGATCTGTCTGACCGCCTCAAATCCGCCCTGGCCGACCGCTACCGCATCGAACGCGAGTTGGGAAGCGGCGGCATGGCCACCGTCTATCTGGCTGAGGATCTCAAACACCACCGCAAGGTGGCGGTAAAGGTTCTGCGCCCAGAACTGGCTGCTGCCCTCGGCGCTCATCGCTTCCATCGTGAGATAGAGATCGCCGCCAATCTCAACCATCCTCACATTCTACCACTCCTCGATTCTGGCGATGCAGACGGTTTTCTGTATTACGTCATGCCGTTTGTCGACGGCGAGACGCTGCGCGACAAGCTCAACCGCAAGACCCAACTCGGCATCGAGGAGGCGGTGAAGATTACGCCAGCGCCGCGTTCCACAACAGGCTCTGGGATTCAAGGGAACCAAGGTCGGCGTTCAAGTTGTTATTCGGCTGAGTCTCTGAATCGCGACTCCGCGATTGATGAGCTCACACAACCGAAACGGGCGGCTGGAGAGCTCCCCGCCGCCATGAGAAACGCCATGAAGAGTGTATCCTGTGGAGCCTTGGTAGCCCTCCTTGCGGTCGGGTTTCAAGCGTGTGCCGGCTCCGCCGGCCCGAAGCTGGCCCCGAGTGCGGAGCATGATGATCCCTACACGGTGACCGTCCAGGTGGAGAATCGGAATTTTTACGATGCCAATGTTTACGCTTTTCGCAGCGGATATCGCCTCCGTCTCGGTCGCGTCGTTGGCAAGACGTCAGAGACCTTCACGTTTCGTTGGATGCAGGCGGAGCTGCGGATGCTCATCGACTTCATCGGTGGGGGGCAGACAGTCAGCGAGAAAACAATGGTTCATCCGGGCCTCAGCGACAATCTGCGCCTGATTATCGATGCCAGGCACGATCGCATCGCCACGTTGAGGGGGCGCTAGAGACAGCTGGTGAAGGCTGCAGCGGCAGCTGCCGGCGTGTTGGCTGCCCGCTGCAGATCAGCGTCATGCGGTCGCCGACCGGCCGAGTCCGAGTTGGATCAGGTCCGATCTCCCCAGTGTGCAGCATCTCACTCGCCCTTCCATTCCGGCGCCCTTTTCTCGACAAACGCCTTTGCCCCCTCTTGAGCATCACTGCTCGCGAGCATTTTCATGAAGGCCGGCCACAACTTCGATCGCAGCGCCGCGTGGCTTTCTTCGAAGGCGAGCTTCTCGGTCTGGTGAATCACTTCCTTGATGGCCGCCAGCGACAGCGGTGCAGCGAGGCACAGGTCCTCGGCCAGCGCCCGCGCTTCGTCCGGCGCCACCGAGCGTGATGACCAGCGCGCACGCGAAGACGGCGCCAGCCCGCTGAGACCTGCTCATGGATTCACCTCACCTCTGAAAGACCGATCTGCCCCTCGAGAACGTCTCCAGGATCGGGATGTGCTCGAGCTCGGCCGGGTCCGTCGTCAGCGGGTTCTCGCCGAGGATCACCAAGTCGGCCTGCTTCCCGACCGTGATCGAGCCCTTCGTGTCCTCCTCGAAGTACTGGTACGCCGCCCCGAGCGTCACCGCGTGCAGCGCCTCCTGCACCGTCAACCGCTGGTGCGGGCCGAGCACGCGCCCGCTCCGGCTCTTCCGGTTCACGGTGATCGAGACCAGCCGCATGATGTCCGGCGGCACGACCGACGCGTCGTTGTGGATCGTGAAGTTCACGCCCCGATCGGTCGCCCAGCGCGCCGGGCTGATGTTGGTGCCCCGCTGCTCGCCGAAGCTGCGCACGTGCCAGTCGCCCCAGAAGAAGGTGTGCGCCGAGAAGAACGACGGCACGACGCCCAGCCGCGCGGCACGGTCGAGCTGGTCGGCGCGCATGAGCTGCGCGTGGATGATCACCGACCGGTGGTCGGGCATCTCGTCCATACCCTCGACCCCCTCTTCGACCCCTTCCATCATGAGGTCCATCGCCGCGTCGCCGTTGCCGTGCGCCAGGAAGGGCACGCCTCGCTCGAGCAGCGCCTTCGCGCCGGCCTTGTAGTCGTCAGGGTCCCCCACGCCGTACGCCCGGTAGTCGGCTGGCGCGCCCGGTGGCCCCTCGACGTACGGCTCCGTGACCCACGCGGTGCGGCCCTGCGGCGAGCCGTCGAGCATGAACTTCACGCCGGCGACGCGCAGGCCGTTCCGATACTCTTCTTCGTACCGGAGGTCGCCCTCCACGATCGCGTCGACGCCGGTGAACACGGCCAGGTCCGCCTTCAGCGGCTCGCGCTCGGCCGCGGCCCGGATCGC
>JBDHDY010000149.1:0-7604 GCA_039591275.1 Gemmatimonadota bacterium
CCGGGGACGACGGAGCCCGTGGCAGACGTCGAGATGGCTGTGGAGGCGGCACGCGATGTTGGCTATCCGGTCCTGCTCAAGGCAGTTGCCGGGGGCGGTGGCAAGGGCATGCGCCGTGTCGATACCGAAACGGAACTCCGGTCCGGATTCCAGCTTGCTGCGTCAGAGGCTCGCAAGGCGTTTGGCGACGGAGCACTGTACGTCGAGCGGTTCATCGAAAGACCGCGCCACGTAGAGATACAGATTCTCGCCGACCGGTTCGGCCACACGATTCACCTGGGTGAGCGCGAATGCTCGATCCAGCGACGCCACCAAAAGCTGATCGAAGAATCGCCGTCACCGGCCGTGGATATCGACCTCCGCTTGTCCATGGGTAGCGCGGCCGTGAAAGCAGCACAGTCCGTGGGGTATTTGGGGGCCGGAACGGTCGAGTTTCTGCTTGATCCTACGGGTCGTTTCCATTTCTTAGAGATGAACACGCGAATTCAGGTGGAGCATCCCGTGACGGAAATGGTGTACGGCACCGATCTTGTTCGGGAGCAACTGCGCATCGCGGCAGGGAAACCCATGACTCCGCCGGGCCGCCCGATGACGCCTCGCGGTCATGCCATTGAGTGTCGCATTACGAGCGAGAATCCGTTCGACGATTTTCTACCGGCGACCGGTCGTATCGAGTTCCTAAATATCCCAACGGGCCCTGGTGTGAGGTGGGATGGCGGGGTTGAGGTCGGGACTGAAGTGGGACTCTTCTATGACCCGTTGCTCGCCAAGCTCATTGCCTGGGGAGAAAGACGGTCAGTCGCCCTGCGACGGATGCAACGCGCCCTCACCGAACTGGTGATTGTGGGTATCCCAACCTCGCAACCCTTCCACGCGCGGGTGTTAGCAGAGCGTAACTTCGTGGAGGGCGATTACCACATCGGCTATTTGGAAGAACATGGAGAAGCGCTGCTCGCGGCCCAGCCGGACGATCTGCTTCTCGAGCGGGCTGCCGTGGCGGCGGCTCTGGCAGAGGAAGAGCGCCGTGTCGCCACCGTGGGGTCGTCAGCCCGGCCGAACACGTCCGATGGAATGACCCCATGGTTGCGGGCAGCACGCCTTGGGGGTTTGAGATGAGCACCCTTACGATCGATAGGGTAGTGGCGGGTGGAGACGGCATCGGGCGACTGGAAGACGGCATGACCGTGTTTGTGCCTCGCACGGTTCCCGGTGACAGGGTCCGCGTCGAGGTGATGGTCCGCAAGCGTCGCTTCGCTCGCGGACGGCTATTGGAGGTTGAGGAGTCCGGCAAGGGGCGATCCGAACCGCGATGCGTCCACTACCGCCGCGATCTGTGCGGGGGCTGCCAGTTCCAGCATATGGATGCCCCGACTCAACAAGCGGTGAAGTGCGGGATCGTGGGTGACTCGCTCAGGAGGATCGGGAAGCTCGAGGTGCAGGATCCTGACATCGTGCCGTCACCACAACAGTGGCGGTACCGGAGCAAGATCACGCTTACGGCGAAACGGACCTCCCGCGGGCCCGTGGTGGGTCTTCACCGACACAAGGAACCGGACGCCGTCTTTGAGCTGCAGGATTGCCTCATCGCGCGAGAGGGCCTGATGAAGATCTGGGATGTGGTCAAGCAGCATATGGAACTGCTGCCGCAATCCCTCGAGTCGTTGATCTTGCGGGAGGATCGCGACGGAGTGTTCCACGTGTTTGCGACGTGCCAAGAGGAACAGTGGGATGCTCAACCACTGGCTCAGGCGATCGGCGAGGAGAACCTGTCCATTTGGTGCCGGGCCAAGGGGGGACCACCACGCGTTGTGGCTGGCATTCAAAGCGGGTTTCCACCACTTGCCTTCGAGCAGTCAAACCCGGAGCTAGCCGAGCAGATTCGCGAAGAGGCGGTGGCCGCCCTCGCGGTGGAGGAGGGACAGGCCGTGTGGGATCTGTATGGGGGCGTGGGAGACACGGCCCGGTTTTTGGCCGCGCGGGGCGCGGAGGTGTGGTCGGTGGACGCGGATCGCGGCACCAAGGAGTGGGCTGAGGAGCGAAACCGCCGAGATCCGCCTGTGAAGGGCACGATCACTCACCTGACCGCTCGGGCCGAAGAGGCCGTGCATCGGCTGCCGGAGCCGGTGGCCGTAGTGGTGAACCCGCCCCGCAGGGGGCTGGCGCAGTCCCTGTCCTCGTGGTTGGATCGCTGGGCTCGGCGGCACCAGGGGGCACGCCTGGCGTACATATCTTGCGACCCGGCGACCCTGGCTCGGGATCTTGGGCGGATGGCGACTCTGCAGGTGTCCATGCTGAGGGCCTTCGACTTGTTCCCGCAGACGAGCCACGTAGAGACCCTGGCCGTTCTCAAGGCCGGATGAAGTACAGCGTATCGATTGCCGGCCAGGTGTTCAACGTGGAGATCACTGGCGATGGGGTGCGGATGAATGGGCGGGTGGTCAGTGCCCAGCTCGAGTTGGTTCCTCACACACCGCTGCGGCAGATAGTGGTGGACGGCGGCTCAACGACCTTTGCGATGGTCCGCGCGGAGGAAGGGTGGGTGATCCACCACAGGGGGGAGTGCTGGACGGCCGAGGTTCAGGACGAGCGTTCTCGACAGATTCGGGAGCTCACCGGCCAAGGGGTCAAGGTCGCGGCCGGTGGGTTGGTCCGAGCCCCCATGCCCGGCCTCGTTCTCCGTGTGAATGTCGAGGTGGGGCAGCATGTGGCCGAGGGTGCTGGCTTGATGGTGCTGGAAGCCATGAAGATGGAGAACGAGATTCGTGCCCCCACGGCCGGCGAGGTAACGACGATTCACGTCGGGCCCGGTGAGGCGGTGGAGAAGGGTGTAACGCTGGTGGAGATCGGGTGAGCCGCCAGTTGACCGAACCCATTGCCACTACTACGTTTCTAGGTCTATACCGAATACGGATGTTTGGAGTAATTGCGCGGGCGGTCACGGGTAACCGATGAAGACGTACACACTCAAACAGGCCGACATCAAACACGACTGGCATGTGGTCGACGCCGACGGCTTGGTGCTCGGTCGCCTGGCGAGTGAGGTGGCCCAGCTCATCCGAGGCAAGCACAAGCCCACGTTTACGCCGCATATGGATTGCGGCGATTTCGTGGTCGTGGTCAATGCGGAGAAAGTGCGGCTGACCGGACGCAAGCGAGAACAGAAACGGTACTTTCGCCATACAGGCTATGTGGGCCATGAGCGCTTTACGGCTGTGGCCGACGTGCTGGCGACCCATCCCGAGCGCGTGATAGAACGGGCGGTATATGGGATGCTGCCCAAGGGGACGCTGGGTCGCCAGGCCCTACGCCGGAAGCTGAAGGTGTACGCCGGGCCGGAGCACCCGCACCAGGCGCAGCAACCCCATCCAATTGATCTGAAGTAAGACCGGTACTTATGACTCTAGTGCAACCAGAACTTCGCTGGCATGCTGTTGGAAGGCGCAAGACCAGTGTCGCCCGGGTATATCTCACGCCTGGGTCGGGGAAATGGCATATCAACGGTCGCACGCTCGGGGATTACTTCCCACGCCGTTCGCTGGTGCAGCACATTCAACAAGCATTTACCGTGACGGACACATTGGGCGCGTTCGACGTGAACGCTCGGGTAAACGGAGGGGGGAAGACGGGACAGGCCGGAGCATTACGGCTGGCGATCGCCCGCGCCCTGGTGGGCGCGGACGAGACGCACCGCCGCAAGCTCCGCGAGCACGGGTTAATGACCCGTGACCCTCGCGCCGTAGAGCGCCAGAAACCCGGCCAGCCCGGCGCACGGAAGCGATTCCAGTTCTCCAAGCGCTAAGGGGGGTCGTTTGAGCCGGATCGCCGCCAGGCGACGGCTATCACGCACACTGCCGGATTTCGTCTTGGGTGTTCGCTGAGCTGGCGGATAGAGGCGAAAGATGAAGGCGGTGGAGGACTAACCCAGGAACGGGACTCGATGACGCAGCTGCAACTGCAGGATTTACTGGAAGCCGGCGTTCATTTCGGGCACCAGACGAGACGCTGGAACCCGAAGATGCGCCGGTTCATCTTCGCCGAACGCTCAGGCATCTATCTGATCGACCTGCAAAAGACTCTGGCGCAGCTGAAAGCGGCGCAAGATCTGGTGCGGGAGGCGGTAGCGCAGGGCGAAGGAGTGCTTTTCGTCTGTACGAAGAAACAACTCAAAGCGATCGTGCGAGCAGAGGCGGAGCGTGGTGGTGCATTCTTCGTGACCGAGCGCTGGTTGGGTGGGACCCTCACGAATTTCAACACGATCAAGAAACAGATTCGGCGCCTGAAGGAAATCGAGCAGGGGCAAGAAGACGGCGCGTTTGATTTCTTCACCAAGAAAGAACAACTGCGGATCGACAGGGAGCGAGAGAAGCTCAACCGCAACCTGGTGGGCATCAAGCAAATGTCCAGACTGCCGGCCGTTCTCTTTGTGGTTGATGCGCACAAGGAGCGGATTGCCGTTGCCGAGGCGAACAAGCTAAAGATCCCGGTGGTGGCGATTGTCGACACGAATGCTGATCCCGACCTCACTACCGTGCCGATTCCCGGCAACGATGATGCCATTCGGTCTGTCTCGGTGATCACCAACGCGATTATTGATGCTATCATCGAAGCACGTAAACTTGCACCGGTTCGTGAGACGGCTGAAGAAGGGGAGTCGTACACGTACAGCACCGACGAAGCCTCGGAAGCGGACACAGAAGAGCATCGGATGCGTAGACGCACACGCCGAAAGCGCCGACCGCGGCCGGAGGCGATTGCGGCGAGACTGAAAGGCGATGAAGCGAACGCAGGAGATGCGGAACGGGATGACGAAGCCGGCGAGACGCCTCTCGTAGCGGACAGTGAACCTAAATCAGGAGAGATGTCCTCGGGTGGCGAGGCGACAGCTGAGCAGGCCGAGGAACAGACTGAGCCGGCAGAGGTGCCAACGCCGGAAAATGCTAAGGGCTAACGCCCTAACGAACGCAGCACCCTTTGGGAATCAACGCCGCTTTCTGTGGCTGGCTGAGCCTCGGGGCGGCGGTTTTACATACGAGTGTGGGAGGAACTGTTTCAAATCATGACAACGAAGATCTCTGCGAAGGACGTCGCGGAATTGAGGAAGAAGACGGGTGCTGGGATGATGGAGTGCAAGAAAGCTCTGCAGCAGACCGGCGGCGACATGCAAAAGGGTATTGAGTGGCTGCGAGAGCAGGGCATCACGAAAGCCGACAAGCGCGCCGGTCGCAGTGCTACCGAAGGACGTGTCGGCACGTACCTGCACTTCAACGGCAAAGTGGGCGTCTTGGTGGAAGTGAATTGCGAGACCGATTTTGTCGCACGCACTGAGGACTTTGAGAATCTGGTGAAGGACATAGCTATGCATGTGGCCTCCGCCAGTCCGCTGGCGGTGTCCGCCGAGGATCTTCCTGAGGAACTGGTGGCGACGGAACGCCGGATAATCGAGAAGCAGGTGGCCGAGTCAGGCAAACCGGAAGCTGTTCGGCAGAAGATCGCGGATGGGAAACTCAAAAAATTCTGTCAGGAACGCGCCCTGCTCGACCAACCGTTTGTGAAGGACGACAAGCAGACCGTGGGAGATCTGGTCAAGGCCGTGTCAGGAAAAGTTGGCGAAAACGTCATCGTCCGCCGGTTCGTGCGGTTCGGGTTGGGAGAGGAGTGAGCGAGCTCGCCTTCCGGCGGGTGTTGCTCAAGCTGTCTGGCGAAGCGCTCGCGGGAGAGCGAGGCTTTGGACTCGACTTCGGTGTCATCAATGGGCTGGTGGATGAGATTCTCGAGGTACAGAAACTAGGTGTAGATCTCGGCCTCGTGCTTGGCGGAGGCAATATCGTGCGAGGCAGCGTCGCCAGCCAGCAGGGAATGGATCGAGTCTCCGCCGACTACATGGGCATGCTCGCGACCGTGATTAACGCGCTGGCGGTTCAAGACATCCTCGAGCGAAAAGACGTCAAGACCCGTGTGCAGACAGCCATCCGGATGGAGGAGCTCGCCGAGCCCTATATCCGACGACGAGCGGTCCGGCACCTTGAAAAAAACCGGGTCGTTCTTTTCGCCGGTGGGACTGGCAATCCGTATTTTTCCACGGACACAGCCGCCGTTCTGCGGGCACTCGAGATCGAGGCGAATGTGATCATCAAGGCCACAAACGTGGACGGTGTGTACACAGACGACCCGAACCGGAACACTGATGCGGAATTCCTCCCTGAGCTTACGTTCGATGAGGCTCTTATTCGCGGCCTGAAGATCATGGATGCGAATGCGTTTGCCCTCTGCAGAGAGAACGGTCTGCCCATCGTGGTCATGAATGTCAACCAGAAAGGCGCGATAGCCCGTGTGATCCAGGGCGAGCGCGTTGGGACCATCATCCGACCGGAAAACGTGTCCGATGAGTACGCTACCTGAAGTCACTAAGAAGGCGAAAGAGGCCATGGCGAAAGCCGTGGAGAACACCAAACGAGAGTTCGCCACCATCCGCAGCGGCAAAGCCACCACGAGTCTCTTTGACACGATTCGCGTGGACGCCTACGGCCAACAAATGCCGCTAAATCAAGTGGCGTCCGTTGCGGCGCCGGAGGCCCGATTACTCACGGTCCAGCCGTGGGATAAGGGCTTAATGGGAGCCATCGAGAAGGCCCTGCAGTCGTCTGATCTCGGACTCAACCCGTCGAACGACGGCACGATCATCCGCGTCCCCCTTCCTCCCTTGACGGAAGAGCGCCGCAAGGAGCTAGTGAAGATCGTGCGTAAACTCGCGGAAGAGGGTCGCATCGCCATCCGACATGCCCGGACGGACGCCATTGCAAAAGGCAAAAAGGTCGAGCACGTCTCGGACGACGACAAGTTCCATAGTGAGAAAGAGGTCCAGAAGCTGCACGACGATGCGATCGCCAAAGTCGAATCGTTGGTGACGGCGAAAGAAGAAGAAATCATGGAGGTCTGAGAGAGACCTCCTACCAATCCGGCGCATCGAGGATGACAAGCGAATCGCTCGCTCTGATCAAGCTAAACGGGGACGTTCCCCGACACGTGGCGATCATCATGGACGGCAACGGGCGATGGGCTCGAAAGCGACGGCTTCCGCGGACGGCGGGCCATCGGGCGGGAATGCGAGCGGTCCGGGAGGTCGTGGAAGCGGCGATTGAGGCCGGTCTCGAAGTGCTCACCCTGTTTGCCTTCTCACAGGAAAACTGGTCGCGGCCAGCTGTCGAGGTTTCTGCGTTGATGCTGCTGCTGGAGGAGTACATCGCCAGAGAAATGGCTGAATTGCAAAAGAACAACGTTGAAACGCATGTCATTGGCAACCGTGACCGTCTCAACGCAGCTGCCAGAAGAGCAGTCGAAGCCCTCGAGCGGGAGACTGCCGGCGGGACGGCTCTCCAGCTCAACCTGTGCATTTCCTACTCCTCGCGGGAAGAGATCGCCAGAGCGGCTCGGCTCATCGCCACGGACGTCAAGTCAGGTGGTCTGGATCCCGACGGGATCGACGAAGAGGTGTTTGCCAGCTACCTGTACACGGCGCCGTGGCCGGATCCCGATTTGCTGGTGAGGACATCTGGTGAGCAGCGGATATCCAACTTCCTCCTCTGGCAGCTTGCGTACACCGAGCT
>JBDHDY010000150.1:0-8116 GCA_039591275.1 Gemmatimonadota bacterium
GCATTCCTCGACGTGCCGTACAAAACAGCAATCGCCATTGTGTTCTTTATCGTCGTGATCTACACCGCCGTCGGGGGATTTCATTCAGTAATCCGAACGGACGCGGTTCTCGCCGGCGTCATGGTGCTGGCAGCAGTGATCCTGTTCACCGGCGCGGTGCGGGCAGCCGGAGGGCTCGGCTCCTTCGCAGCAGTGAAAGACCTACCCGAAGGAGCAGGACTCTTCTCGTGGAGCGCCGCAATGCCCTTTGGCGTCTTGCTGGGCATTATCGTCGCCGGGACTTTCAAGCTCGTTGTGGAACCGCGGCAACTATCGAGATTCTACGCCCTCCCCAACCAGCGGGCCGTGCGACGCGGCACCGTCGTTTCGACGTTGGCCTTCCTCGTCGTGTACTCGCTCCTCGTTCCCATCGGCATCTATGCCCGCAACATCATGCCCTCGGGCGTCACGGATACCGACACCATTGTTCCTTCACTGTTGAGTGGCGGCGCCGTGTTCAACCCGCTGGCCAGCGCTTTCTTGCTGGTAGCCCTCATGGCCGCTGCCATGACTTCCCTGGACAGCGTGTTGCTTGTCATGGCTTCGACCTGTCAGCGGGACATCGTGGGCTTGTGGCGGAAGCAGTTCACCGATCGCAGCGCCGTTCACGAAACCCGCGGCTACGTGGCCGTATTCGCCCTGATCACAGCGCTCATCGCACTGAATCCGCCCGGAGGGATCGTGACCCTCACCGCGTTCTCCGGGAGTCTCTACGCTGCCTGCTTTTTCCCGGCGATCGCCCTGGGGTTGCACTGGCGGCGGGGAAACGGAAATGCCGTGATCACGTCTTTTGTGGTGGGGCTTGCGATCCTCAGTTTCTGGCCCGATGGCTCGAGCATCCATCCCATGTTCCCCGCGGTTGCTCTGTCGATGCTTTCCTACGTTGGCGTGGCCCTCTACGGCAAGCCCGTCGGGGCCCCGGAGATAGGACGGTTCTTCGCGGCCAGGGCGCAGGCGACAGATTAGCGCCGGTCCACCCCCTGTGACTGTGACGCGTAAGTCATGTAACAACAATCATTTACAGGCTGACTGCCCCGCACGGTCCGTCAGGCTTCGCGTCCGCGAGCCGGCGCGTAGAGTGGATACTTGCGCATGACCGCACTGAGGCTGGGTGCTCTGTCCAAGTTGGCCCTGGGCGTTGAGGGCGGCCTGTTGGTTCTAGCCATAGGCCTGGGATGGGCCTTGGAAACCCCACCGCTTGCACAGATCGACCTGGGCTGGGCGCCTCTCGGATGGGGAATGGCAGCCACGATTCCGCCCATCATCGCCCTGTGGTGGTCCACCAGGTCGCGGTGGAAGCCCTTCCAGAACCTCAAGGAGTCCGTGCTGGAAATGCTCGGCCCATTGATCCGGGGTTCCTCGATGGCGGAGTTTGCATTGATTGCAGCCGTGGCCGGGCTCGGAGAGGAGGCACTATTCCGGGGCGTCGTCCAGACGTTTGTGGCCAACGCCACTGCCCCCTGGGTGGGGTTGATAGCATCGAGCGTGCTCTTCGGGCTCGCCCACTTGATCTCGCCCATGTATGCCCTGCTCGCGGGCGCTTTTGGGCTCTATCTGGGCTGGCTGACCATGGCCCAGGGCAATCTCCTGCCGGCTATCGCTGTGCACGCGCTCTACGACTTTGTCGCGCTCATCTACCTGCGGAGTCAGCACTCCCATACGCTGGAGGAGACCGGGCCGGACATGCAGGCCCCGGATCCCGGCATCACCGGGGGAAGTTGATTGAGGAGCGCCGGCGCCCCATGACTCTGCCAGCTATGAGGATTCAAACGCTAGTATATCATCTTCTTGCCTGGCGTGTCGGAAACCAGTATGTAGGTTTGGTGGATGTTCTTAGCGTCGTAGGTGTGGTGGATCACACATCCAGGGGGTGGCAGGGTGCTTGAACCAAGCACGAGACCGATGCGAAGATTGTCCGATGTGGTCGGCCGACCCATCGATCGCCGCTCGGCGTTGGATTGTCGAACCGGCGAGGACCGGAGGGAAACTGAGAGAAGAAGGCCCCGCGCCGGGGTGCGGGCCACCGTCAGAAGGATTCTCCGAAGCCCCGGCACAGCCGACCTCGAGCGTCGCAGCGGATTCGACAGGCGACGAGATGAGCGTCGCAGCGGCATCGACCGGCGAAGAGGTAGGGAGAGACGCTTGTCGGCCTGGGCCCTCGATCCGATCGCACGTGGTTTCCCCTTCAGGGATTCAAGACGCATTTGAGAGTCGGTGACAGCTCGTCACCTCGCAGCCATCCCCAGGGCGCCCCAGTAAAGGGCGCCCTTCCCCACTTTTAGTCTTCACCGGCATGTTGGTCGGAGCGCTCCCATAGCCATAGCAATCCCTGCGGTCATCCCGGCTCGCTACGAATCGACGCGATTGCCCGGCAAGGTTCTCGCTGACCTCCACGGCCGGCCTCTACTTTGGCACGTATGGCATCGGGTCCAACAGGCTAAGCGCATCGAGGAAGTGTTCATAGCCACGGACTCGCCCGCCGTGTGCAATGCAGCACGGCAGTGGGGAGCCCAAACCCTTCTGACCGACAGTGCTCCCCGCTCAGGGACCGAACGCATCGCAACCCTCCTCGAGAACCTTGCCGGGGAGTTCATCATCAACGTGCAGGGAGATCAGCCGCTCATCGAGCCTTCACTGGTGGACGACCTCGTGCAGCATTGGGAAGTGGATCCATGCGATGTCATCACACCGGTTTTCCGGCTGAACGACCCTGCGGCGCTCGCGGATCCGAATGTGGTGAAAGTCGCGCGGGCGCGGGATGGCAACGCGCTGTACTTCTCCCGGAGCCCTATTCCCTGCCTCACGGATCGAGCCGTGGCGACCACGGAGCAGCAAGGCACCTACTGGGGGCACGTGGGGGTGTACGGTTACAGGCGGAAGGCTCTGCGCGAGTATCTGAGCATGCCGTCCGGCCCTCTCGAAGAGGCTGAACAGCTGGAGCAGCTTCGGTTTTTGGAATCAGGATGTCGAATCCGGACCTTCGAGATTACTGGGTCCTCACTGCCGGTTGACACGCCAGCAGATCTCGAACGGGCGAGAACCGTGCTCGCCAAGTTGTGACGACAAAGCTCCGGCGGCCACCGGTGCCGTCGTCACTCCTCAGGACTTCAGGGCACTGTGGAGGGATCACGTAGCAGCGTGCCGATTAGCAGCTCCGGCGAATCAATCGTGTAGACGTTGTAGTCGCCCCGCTCGTAGACATTGAAGGCGATCTTGTCGACGGTCCGCGCCGCCGACAGGGCCGGGCTGAGTTCGGTAATGCCACTTACACCGGTATAGAGGTCCGTGATTCTGAAGAACTGCCCGCTCGCCACTTCGAGCCTGTAGACGTTAGACACGCCGTCCGGGTTGGCGACAAAGTAGATGTTCTTGCCGTCGCGTGACCAATGGGGGTTGATGTTCTTCCCTCTCGGGAAGCTCTTGAGAGCTTCGATCTCGCCGCTTTGTGGATCGTACAAAGCCAGGCGGTAGTTGCCGTACCTGAGTGCTTGCAGGTCCGTGGAGAAACGGTCCGTGACAAAGGCAAGCTGCGACCCATCGGGCGACCACGCCGGTTGGAGGTCGGCGTACAGGTCATCCGTGACCCTGCGAAGTTCGTCAGCCTCGAGATCATACACGAACAGATCCGACAGGCCTCCGACGATTGCCGAGAAAGCGATGTGGCGACCGTCTGGTGACCAACTCGGGTTGAAGATCTCGCCGATCTCAGGAAACCGCTTCTCCTGAACGACTTTGCCAGAGTTGACGTCAACGAAGGCCAGCATTGCGTCGCTGTCTGCAATTCCGCCGAAGACGAACCGCGCTCCTTCCGGGCCCCAGGCACCCGCGGACTTGATGAATTGCAGACTTTCGACGTGGGGGTCCAGTGCCGCTTCGAAGAGCTTCTCGAGGATCTCGCCCGTGCTCGCGTCCGCCCTAAACATGTCGATGGCGATACGGTCTCGCTCGGAAAGAAAGACGATCTCCGTGCCGTCCGGACTCAGCACCGGCGCACCATTGAGGCGGCCCGAGTTTCGCCGGGAAAGCAGCACCTGACTGTATTCCGTGGGTACTTTGGCATCCTCGCGGATTTCTCCATAGGCGAGATTGATTGCCTCCTGCCACTCGGCATTGACCGTATCGACTGGAATCCCCAGGACCCGCTGCAGCGCCTCCTCCGCGCTCCCCGCTCGGGCTGCAGCGTTCAGGATGCGCGCCACGATATCGTCACCCCACCGCCCGGCGACGTACGCCCAGAAGGCCTGACCGAATCGATACGGGAAGAACCGTGGGTTGTTCAGCTGTCTCATGCTTGGCAGCCGATCGTTGGCCTCGGCATCGCGGATCCACATGGTCGTATGTGCGTCGCGCGCACCGCGCGACAGATACTCCGCCATACCCTCGATGAACCAGAGCGGCAACATGAGTGCGCGGGGAAAGTTCCTATTCGAAAGGGTGCCACCCTTCCCAGTCATGTCAAACTGGAATGCGTGTACCAGTTCGTGGCCGAGCACGTGGTCGGTCGCTTGGAGCGGCCCCGCGAACGGCAGCACCATGCGTCGCTTGGCCGCCTCGGTGACACCGCCCGTGCCTTCTCCCGGGGACGACCCGAACAGGGTCGTCGTCTGCCGAAAGTGAGGATGGCTCGCGTAGTAAATGATGACTTGCCGACCGCGAAGCTCGTGATTCAGTAGACGCGAGAGCCTCGCGTACCACCGCTCGGCCATGCGGCCGGCCTGTTCGGCAGCCTCGCGCTCTTCGTCATAGAAGTAGATGTCGAAGTGTGGCGTCTTGAGGATCTTGAAGTCGAATCGATCCCGCCTCACGACGGCTCGTCGCTGCGCCGCGGCCGGTGGCGTCCACGCGCTGAACACGATCACCAGCCCGATCAGCAAGCTCCTGATGCCATAGCGCACATGGCGCATCATATCACCATCTTCGGCAGTCGCCCAATCTGTGATTCACGTAACCGCATAGCCAGCTCCAGGTCCACAGGTATCTCCCCAGCTCCCCTATACCAACACCACTCGTCGACCCCGGTTCCCAGTAAGCTCGACTGAAGAGCCGCTGCCGACAATCACGCCTCCGTAACCCGCAACCTTCGGAGCAACGGCGCGATGGTCAGACCCTGTACTACAATGGAGAAGGCAACGACTACGTACGTCATCATCAGGAGGCCCTCGTAGGCGGCCCGGTCCGACTGACCGAGGCTTGCCTTGAGCGAAAGGGCCAACGCCACTGAGATCCCACCGCGCAATCCACCCCATGTGAGCACCTTCACGGCATGCGGGGTGAACGTGCGAACCCGACGCAGTGCGAGGATCGGAGCCCCCACTGCCACCCAGCGGGCCATCAAGACGATGGGGATGGCCAGCAGACCTGCGCCGAGCCATGAGCGATTGAAGGTAATCACGAGAACCTCAAGCCCGATCAACACAAAGAGCACGGCGTTCAGGACCTCATCCACCAGCTTCCAGAACGTATCGAGGTGCTCCCGTGTCCGATCGGACATGGCTAAACTGCGGCCCTGGTTGCCGACGAGCAATCCCGCCACCACCATGGCGATGGGCCCCGATACATGGAGAGCGCCCGCCAGGGCGTAACCGCCAGCCACCAACGCAAGCGACAAGAGGATCTCGACTTCGTAGTTGTCCACTGAGCGAAAGAGCAGGAACGCGAGGAAGCCGGCCCCCAGGCCGAACGCAAGACCACCCAGCGTCTCCACGGCAAACAACTTCAGCACCTCAACCGCCACCCCCGCCTCTTCGGGCCCGTGACCCGATAGGCCAGCAACACCTAACACTGCGAGGAACACCACGACCGCCACGCCGTCATTGAACAGAGACTCACCGACGATCTTGGTCTCGAGGGTCTTAGGTGCACCAAGGGACTTGAGAATCGCGAGGACGGCGATGGGATCAGTCGGCGAGATAAGAGCACCGAAGAGCAGGCAAATGATGAAGGGAAGCTCGAGCCCCAGGAGGTTCGTTACCACCCAAATCATGCCACTCACCAGACCGGTTGAAACGAGCAGGCCCACCGTCGCCAGGAGACCGATTACCCGTTTCTGCTTTAGCAGGTCGTCGAGATTGACGTGTAGGGCGCCCGCGAACAGGAGAAATCCCAGCAGCCCCTCCATCAGCGTCCTGTCGAACTCGATCCGCTCAAGCAGGGCCACGACCTTCGGCTCGAGTCCCGGGAACACGTTGCCAGCAGCCAGCAGCCCCATGGAGAAAAGGAGACCGATCACCATGAGCCCGACGGTCGTGGGAAAGCCAAGAAAGCGGTGGTTCAGGTAACTGAACAGCGCCGCCAACGTGACCAGCAGAGCAATGATCTCGAACCAATTCATCTTGTTAAGACCGGATCGGTGAGAATGTGCCTTGCGTGACCGCCGTCGGTAACCCGGTGGTGGATGCCTCGCGGGTGATGGCGCATCCGTGGGTTCCCGGTCGGCAGCGGCATGAATGACAGAGCAAGCTCTAGCTTCAGGGATTCCTCTCCCGTCGAAAGAATGGTCCCGATCGGGGTATGCAGCCTGCCGTGCGCCGGAACATGCGCTCCCCCCCGGGTATCAATAGGGAAGCGATAAATTGCGCGGAGGTAGCATGAAGCGACATCCCGCCTCCCACTCCCCAGACCGACGCCGTGCAGGCCCTCCGGAAGAGCATGACACAGGCGCGCCATTCTCGAAGAAAGAGGCCGCGCTTATCCGGAAAGCGCTCCTGACCTCTGGGGACCGTGCTGACTGCCCGCGCTGTGGCTGCGAGCTCCTAGCCGAAGGCCCCATCTCCCGGGGTCCGACGCAGGGGTCCGTCTGGTGGTTGTATTGCGCCAACTGTAGAAGGAACCTGACCGTCCGCGAGCCTCCTGACGACCACTAGCCGCACGTCTTCTTATCATGCGGTGGCGGCGGCAGCCAGCGGAGCCCCGACGGCGTCACCGGCGGACCCGACTGCTACCGCCGACCAGCGGTCATCATGATCTCCACCAGTGCATCGGGTGACATTAGCTGGGACCCCACTATCGTAAGCGCGGGTAACGGAGAGGGCATCAGTTCGCGAATCACGTTCTCTATGGCAGGCGCGTGACGGATGTCGGTCACGAATGCCACGATATCCGAGACATCCGCGAAGCTCATCTCCGCCGCGGCGAGCGTGGCCTGGATATTGGCAAGCGTCTGACGGGTCTGAGCCTCGACGTCGCCGGGCGCATACCCCCTCGGCCCGCGACCCACCATCCCCGCGAGATAGAGATCAGCTCCCACTTGGATGGCAGGTGAGAAGGGGCTCGTCGATCGCACCGCCCCTTCAGCCGCCACCACTATCCTGCTGTCACCCCGAACGGCGACGCATTGGATCTCCGCCCGGAACACTGGGTTCATGAGTCCGGCGCGTACAGTTGCGCGAGCAGGCGGGTCAGCCGTAAAGAACGTCGCGTACACCTCGTTCATCGCACTAAAATCGCGCGGGTCGTCCAGGAAGACGTTGCACGACGTCACGTCTTGGTAATCCATGCCGGCCCCCGCCAGAACGGCGCCGACGTTGTGCAAGACCTGTCGGGTCTGTGTGGCGATGTCACCGCCCACCGGCTCGTAGGTCTCGGGGTTGCGACTGGTCGCTCCGGCGACGAAGAGCGTGTTTCCCGCCAGAATTCCCCAGCTGTACGGCAGGTCCGGAGTCCTCATGCCGCGAGGCGTCACCACCGTTCTCTCAACCCCTGGCCGCGCCGCCACCATGGCGACCTGCACCAACGCACCCTTTAGGGGTAAATCGGCTCGCACTGTCGCGCGAGTGGGGGGGGGCTTGCCGGATCTGGGCCTCAACACCTTCTGGGAGACCACCGCCGTCCGGACGCGAACCGATGACGCCGCCAGTGTAGAAGAAATCGTTGGAGCTCACGGCGGCACTGCGAGCGAGTTCCGGGCTTGCAGCAACCGGATTGGCTGTTTTCGTGTCGCCGGAACCACCCAGGGCGGCGAGGCCGAGCGGGAGTGTGCCAAGCAAGAGCAGAGCGGAGCGCATGTCTTCTCCTTCTCAGGGCCGGTGAACCGGTGCGACAGATTGATGCAACGACTGTCGGCGTGGTGTTAGCGCAG
>JBDHDY010000151.1:0-9650 GCA_039591275.1 Gemmatimonadota bacterium
CTATCCGTAGGGAGACGCGCTCCATGCGGGTTAGAATCGCCGGAACGAAGACCAACCCCGGTCCCTTCGTAGCCCAGTAGCGGCCGAGCAGGAACGTAACGCCGCGTTCGTACTGCCTGAGTACGCGCAGGCTGCCGAAGGCGTACATTACGAGGGCCAGCGCGGCAATAGTGAGTATCTCCATGCCCATCCTCCTATGTCGCTTCGACGATGACGGCGGCGCCCTGACCACCTCCGATGCATGCCGTGCCCAACCCATATCGCTTGCCCGTCCGCCGCAGTTGATGTAACAGATGGATCGTGATGCGGGCACCGCTCGCCGCGAGAGGGTGGCCGATGGCAATAGCTCCCCCCTGCATGTTCGTCCGTACTGGGTCGAGGCCCAGTTCCTTCTCAACCGCCAGGTACTGCGGTGCGAATGCTTCGTTGACCTCGACGAAGTCCATGTCGTCGAGGTTGAGTCCGGCTTTCTCCAATGCCTTGCGTGACGCCGGGGCAGGGCCGATGCCCATGTATTTGGGCTCAACCCCAGCCACGGCCCACGCAACCAGGCGCCCCAAGGGCTTGAGGCCGTGATCTTTGGCAAAGTCCTCGCTCGCGATCACTGCGGCCGCCGCACCATCACAGATGCCGGAAGCGTTCCCTGCCGTCACCAATCCGTCTTTCTTGAAGTAGGGCGGTAATTTGAGTAGCGCCTCCATCGTCGTTCCTGCGCGAATATGTTCATCGGCTCGCCACTCCACCATTTTCTTGGTCTTCCTGTCTTTGACAGGGACAGGGATCACCTCTTCGGCGAAGACGTCGTCGTCCCAGGCCTTTTGGGCGCGTTGCTGGCTTCGCAACGCAACCTCGTCCACTTCCTTGCGCTCGAGATGGTATTTCTCTGCCAGATTCTCAGCGGTCTCTGCCATCGAGAATCCGCACTGTGGATCGGTCAAGGCCTCCCACAATGAATCTTCGAATTGGCTCACCGGGCCAAACTTCAAGCCCCAGCGGGCACCCCGCACGACGTGGGGTGCTTGGCTCATGGATTCCGTACCGCCGGCAAGGACCACGTCGGATTCGTCCAGCAATATTTGCTGGGCGCCTTGGGTGATCGCCTCGAATCCTGAACCGCATAGGCGGTTAACCGTCATCGCCGGCATCTCGACGGGTAGTCCCGTCTGGAGACCGATGTGGCGAGCTAGATAGATCGCATCCGCCGACGTCTGTTGCGCGTTGCCGAAAACGACATGGTTGAAAGCTTCTGGTTCCACACCGGACCGTTCAACCGCATGCTGCGCAGCGATCGCCCCGAGTTGGGTGGCCGAAAAGCTCTTTAGTGTTCCGCCGAACGATCCAAACCCCGTGCGCACGCCGGACAGGAACACAACGTCCTTATGCTTACCCTGCGTTTTCATTGGGGACTCTCTCCGTTTATCCCGACGTGTGACTCATTCCTGCTCGTGAATCGGAATATGACGGGGCTGGGAAGGAGGGGTCAAGCGACGCTCGGCCGGCCGGCCAGACTGGGCGTGTCCGCCTGCATGGTCTGACGGGCGTAGGCGGCCGTCAGATGCACGACATAATTTGCGCGAATTGTGAGAGGGCAATTACGGAGCTGAGCTGATCGCCGTCAATAATGGCTACTCGCTTGCGATGCGGTGACCGCACGCGATGCAGAAGTACCACCCCGGGTCCAACTCCGTGTGACAAGCGGGACACGCAATGGTCTCGGCGTTTCGTCCGCAAAACGGACAGAACCTCACCACGCGGCCTCTGGGAGACGGGCTTCCGCAATGCGGACACCCCAATGAGGCAGGCGACGGCTCCCGATCGCGCTCGTACCCGGGAGCGCTCGTGAGTGGTGACGGGATGGGGTGTGGCTCGGGCGCGTAGCTCGGCCTGGTCTCCGCCGCCGGGGACGCTGTGGGAGCGTACGAGTTGCGACTCGTTTCTTGCGCCGGCCCTGGTGGAGCATACGCCTCAGGGCCTTGCAGAGCGGTCTTCACTGCTGCTGTATTTAGGTAGACCTGGGCCGCCGCATATTCACGAAAGGCGGCGGGGTTGGGATTGATGGAACCGGCTTCCTCGATAAGGCTGTCCTGAATCTCTGGCGGGTCCACTGATGCAAACCCTCCCTCACCAGCGAAGAATCTGAGCAACGCCATCTCGTAGTCTTCGCTGGTCTCGAATCCCAATATCGTACGGTAGCGGCGGTAGGGTACGAGATTTTGGTAGATCTCCGAGATCTCCATCGGTGCTCGCAGCCGTGCCGGGTCGATGTCCGAGAGAACGGTGACCAACTGTCGAAAGACTCTTTCCACTTGTTGCATGTGTGGCTCTACCTCCACGCCGTGCGCCAGCGATCGTAGAGTACGGGTGTGACGCCGGCGTCGGCCAGGAGTTCGACGCCACTCGGATCGCGATAGAGCTCCCGATAAAACACGTGCGTCACTCCGGAATTGATCATGAGCTTTCCGCACATTACACATGGGCTGCTCGTGACGAACACCACTTTGTCCTTGATCGATCCGGGAGCTTTCACCAGGGCGTTGACCTCTGAATGGATGCAACCGCACTGCCCCGGGACTTTCGAGTCACATCGGTTTGGCAGGCCCCTGGCGTTCCCGTTGTACCCAATTGCCAGCACGTTCTCGAGACGCGGCTCCGTTACGACAGTTCCCACTTGGAGACGCGAGCAAGTCGATCGCTTCGCCAACTCCTCGGCCATTCGCATATAGACCTCGAAGAGTGGAATCCGGTCGGTATCCCCTGCGGTTCCCTTGGGAAGCAGGTTGAGAGGGTGGGTGTTTTCGGGCACGCCGTCTTTGAACGTTGTCATATCCTAGCCGTTGAGCTTCCTTCGAGATCGTGGAATTCGGTATCAGGATCGTGATCGAGGAACTTACCAGCCGCACGGTTGTGTCGGAGCCAGTCGTCGAATCCAGAGGCCGTGATTCCGCCGCTGTCCAGCTGCTCCCGTGCCGCATGCATTGCCAAATCGTTCACATACTCGTTCTTCGGGTGACCCGCGTGTCCCCGGACCCATTGCCACTTCACATCGTGTATGCTAGCTACTTCCACGAGCGCCTTCCACAACTCGAGATTCAGAATTGGTCCGCCCTTGCGGCGCCAACCTCGCGCCTGCCAATTCGGGACCCAGTCCCGCATCCCGTGGACCAGGTATTGCGAATCCGAAAAATAAGCCATCTTCATGCGCTGGCCCTTCTGCGACAGGAGTTTCAAGAGATCTGCCGCGCCCAAAAGGGCCATCCTATTATTGGTGGTACCCGGTGAAGAAATAAAGAAATCGCGACGCAGCAATCCCCGCTCGGCCCGAACCTCGATAAGGGCTGCTGCACCTCCCGGGTTGGGACCTTCGTTTTGATTCCCCAAGCAGCTCTCGTCTGCGTACACCACCAGGAAGTGGGACGTCGCCATAACTCAATCCTTTGCCGTCACGGTAGCTGTGGCGGCCGGGCCCTCCGTAATCTCCCCCACGACCGCGGCCACTGGTGTGTTGCGCTGCACCAGTTCCTGGATGAGTCGATCCGCAGCGTCAGGGGCTACGGCAATGAGCAGTCCACCTGACGTCTGCGCATCGGACATCAGGAGTTTATCCACCTCGTCCAGCCCGGAATCCCAGGTCGTATAGGCGGCGGCAGTGGTGGCGTTGCGGGTTGTCCCGCCGGGAACGCAGCCGGACGCCGCCAATTCCCGTGCCCTGGCCAAAAAAGGAACTTGACTGGCAAAGACACGAGCACCCACACCGCTCGCAGCGAGAAGGTTGTGTAGGTGGCCCAGCAACCCAAAGCCCGTCACGTCCGTCGCCGCGTGAATGGCTTCGCCCAAGGCCCTCATCGCAGCTGCGGCACCGTCATTGAGGGTTGTCATGCTGCTGACGGCCTCCTCCATCTCTTCCTCACCGATATCGTCGCGCTTCAACGCGGTGCTGAGAATCCCGGTGCCAACGGGCTTGGTGAGCACCAGGGCATCACCGGGCTTTGCGCCACTTGTCCTGACTAGCCGATCAGGATGTGCCTCCCCGAGTGCCACCAGACCGTACTTGGGTTCGTTGTCGTCGATGGAGTGCCCGCCAAGGATGAATGCTCCTGCGCGCGTCACGACCTCGGCGCCCCCGTCAAGGGTTTCACCGAGCAACTCGAGCATGTGCGCATCGCGCGGCCACCCGACTAGATTGAGCGCGAACATGGGTTGTGCGCCCATTGCGTAGAGATCGCTTAGGGCGTTCGCCGCGGCGATGGCTCCGAACGTACGGGCATCGTCCACGATCGGCGTAAAGAAGTCCACGGTTGCCACCAACGCGCGTTCATCGCTCAGCTTGAACACGGCGGCGTCGTCGAGTGCCGCCGCGTCAATTAGAACACGCGGGTCGGTGACAGGAGGAACGTGACGCAGGACCTGCGCTAGCTCGCTAGGGGCGAGTTTGCAGGCTCAACCGGCACCGTGTGACAGGGTCGAAAGCCGAATGCGTGGTCGCTGGTCGAGCGGCTTCTTCACGAGCAGTACTCTCTAGAGGATGGAATGGATAGTGCCTGGTCTGCCTACGCAGCGGCGCTGAGCCTCGGGGCGATACACGCCCTCGAGGTAGATCATATGGTAGCTGTAACCACAATCGTCGCGAGTCAACCCCGAGTAAGGGCAGCGATCTCGTTCGGTGTGTGGTGGGGCCTGGGTCACAGTGTCGCGGTGCTCCTCATCGGAGGGGTGATCGCCCTGAGCGGTATCCGGGCGCCGACAGGCATTGAGATCTGGGCGGAACTCGCGGTTGGCGCCGCACTCGTGTCAGTGGGAGCGTGGGCCGCAATTCAGGCAGGTCGTCTGCATCTCCACGATCCGGCAACGCACCACGGCCACGGCCACCTCCACGCCCATCCCGCCGGCGCCCAATCTCACGAGCATGCGCACTCCACAAACCCCAGACGGCGGCACCGTCACGTGCTGACACTAGTTGGCGCCGTGCATGGCCTCGCCGGGACAGCGCCAGTCGTGGCGCTCATACCGGTCACACTACTACCGAGCACCGGCGCCGCTCTCGGGTATCTCGCCGCGTTCGGTGTCGGAACCACCTTGGCCATGGGGCTGTACGCTGCTCTGGCTGGCTTAGCGGTTTCCAAAGCCAGTTCATCATCGGTCGCAATTGCCAGAAAGCTCGGCCTGCTTACGGCAGGCGCTAGCGTGCTCGTCGGGATTTGGTGGATAGGGTCAGCTGTGGCGGCCTGGTTGTGATCGGCCCCTTCGCCTGTATTCGAAGCGCTCGCACCCCTATCAGCGCCTGCTGCTCGTCTGCCGATTCATCGAACGCGCCGGTAGCTCGCTGAAGTGACAAAAGGGCCGGAGTCGCCCGTGCAATGGCTTCAATCGTATCGTCCCCAGGGATCTGCCAGAGGCAGTCCAGGGCGTGAAAGAGCGGTACGCCCGGCCAGTAGCCGTCGGCGTCCTGCCGGCGAAACAGCTCGGCGGCCAGGGCTGTGACCTGTGACCGGTCCTCAAAAGGCGCCAAGCCCAGCGCGCCCAGCGCACAAAAACCGAGCATCAGTCCCTCGGAGAACTCGTCGGTCCGCCAACGCCGCACCAGGCCAAACAGGCTTTCCACATGCTGCCGCACCGCCGATCGCCGGTCCTGCCCGGCTGCAAGCACCACCCGGAGCGCGAAACAACTTGCCGCAAATCGGGCGTCGTACTCCGAGGCGATCACGGTTCCGTTGGCCAAGGTCAGTGGGGCGATGCTCTCATCGCGGGATCCCGGGGAAAAGAACCCGCTCACAGAGTGCCGGCAGTGGCCGATGCCGTGGCGACGCTCGCTACATCCCTCTCCCCACCGCCCGGCCTTGTCCTGACGGGACAGAAGATATCCCACCATGCGATTGACGCCCGGGTGGTCGCTGGGGCAACCCAGCTGAAGCAGTTCCCACGCGCTCCATGCCGTCCCCATGAGAGAGCCGTCCAAGCTCCCATCGAGACGCGTCCTGCGGCGCCGCTCCCGAATCAGCTGATCGGTCAGGTCGTCATCGTCTGAGTCGGGAATACCCAGGAGGCGTCTGGCAACCACCGCCGCTCTAGTCTTGCGTCCGGTAAAGAATTCGGCCGTTCCTTCAAGAGCTTGCTGGATGGCAACGTCTGGAGCCGATCCCATCTACGAGTCCACTGCTCCAGATCGCCCGCCGATAAATGTCACGACGTGAGCGCCGCGCAATGGGAAGTCGGGCGAGGAGGATGGCACGATGGCAATGTTTACCCGCTTAGCTCGATTGATCACGATCAGCTGTAAAGATCGCATCGTGGGACCGAAAACTGGAGGGCCGGCAGAACGGTCCGGAAGGGCTTGCCTTCTTCGGCGCTTTGCGTGCCGGCAGCAAGAGAACAGTCGCAAAGCAATCGACCCTGCGTCCGGATTCCAGGACGGCAGGGTCGACTGGTCGTCGCTGACGAGCAAGCCTGCTACCGTCGCGTCTTCCGGCGGGCCGGCTTCCTCGCTGCTTTGCGCCGCTTCGAGGTCTTTGCCTTGGCGCGCTTCGCCTTCTTCTTCTTTTTCTTTGCGGCCGTCTTTTTCTTGGTGGTCTTCTTCTTTGCCTTTCTCTTCACGGCTTTCTTCTTCTTGGCCGCCTTCCTCTTCACGGTCTTCTTCTTCTTGGCGGCCTTCTTCTTCACGGCCTTCTTCTTCTTGGCAGTCTTCTTCTTCACGGCCTTCTTCTTCTTAGCGGGCGCCTTGGGTTTGGGAGCGGGTTTCGGTGCTGGCCTTTCTCCCACTGGCGTCACCTTTTCTTCTCGTCCTGCTTCAGTTGGCCTGCCCTCCGGCGTGGTCACAGGAGTTTCAGGCTTCGCAGGTGGTTGCTCACTCTCAGGGGTCGGCCGTGACCACGGTGGTGGAGTGGGTTCTTCCGGGGGCCGCGATGGTGGAATTGGGGGAACAGGGTCCCACATGTTCGGACCGCCCGGTCCTGAGTCACCGGAAAAAGGATTCATGGACGTATCCTCCTACCTGCAGTCTTGGGCAATGATCGCTTATAGATTGACCCGCGGAAACACGGGCGCAAGGGTCGAACTCGTCTCCAGGAATGTCCGAACCGGTGCGCTTGGATTGAACCGCTGTCGCGATGCTGAGCAGTGAAGAGCCGCACCACACATCGCGCTGCCCCGCTGGGCAAAGACGACTTTGGCTTGACACTCCTCGTTTCGTCGCCTTACGTTGCCACCATATCCCGAAGCCCTCTTTAGGTTTACGCACCGGATACTCGACCTCCCCTATGACTCGATCTCGGCTGATAAGCGTTGCTGTGGTGTCACTCCTCGCCTGGGGATCGGCGTCGACGGCAAGTGCCCAGACGATAAGGGAGCTCCAAGTCGCGCCGGCAACGGTCGAGTTGGCGGTCGGTCAGCGGGAAGGTGTTCTGGCGACAGCCTTCGGACCTGGAGGCAGTATTGTGTCCGGGGCTCAGTTTGTGTGGTCCAGTACTGACGAGGCCGTGGTGCAAGTCGAACTGGACGAGGCGCTTCCCAATCTCGTCTACCTGGTTGGTGTGGCTCCTGGGATCGCGTCCGTCCGTTACCGTGACCGCGGGCTCGGTTGCGGCGACGGCGACGGTAAGGGTTGCCCGCCAGGGGGGGGTCGGGCCCGTCTCCGGCGAGCTGCCCCCAGCGACCGCACTCCGGCTCGAGCCCACTACGGTGTTTCTGCTGCCCACGGAGGAGTTTCGGCTGAGACCGCGGTTCTTTACCGCCGACGGATCACCGGGAGCCCCAACCGTGCTGAACTGGCGGTCACTGCTCGAAAGCGTCGCCGCGGTGAGTGGGCAGGGTGTGATCATTGGGATCTCTCCGGGCCAGGGGGTCGTGGAGGCCGGGTCGACGGGAGGTTTAGTGGCCCGCGCCGTCGTGCATGTGCAGAATGCAACTGTCGCTTTCTCCCAGCAGTTACTCGCCCTCTCTCCCGCTCAGTCGGACACCATCAGGGTACAGGTCCCCAGCCAAAACAACCGTCCGGTGGATGGTCGTCAGCTCCAATGGAGTTCGACGAACGGCCAGGTAGTCGTGGTTTCCCAGTCAGGTGTGGCCACCGCGATCGCTCCAGGCTCGGCCGAGATCGTCGCTACGGGATTCGGACAGCAGGACCGGCTACAGGTGAGGGTTCACCGGCCGGTAGAGGCGATGTTCGCCACCCCGCGCCAGGGTGACGTCACGGTTCCTCTGTCGGGCTCGGTCGAGTTCGAGGTTCAGTTGGCCGATGCCAACGACCGTCCCGTGCCCGAAGCGCCGATAACCTGGATGCTGGAAGACACGTCGGTTGCGGTTTTTGACCTCTCGACGAGTCGGGTCACCGGAAAACGAATCGGAACAACGCGACTCACGGCCCGGGGCCCGGGGGAAGGGCTTCAGGCCCAGTGGACACTCTCGGTGGTCGCTGGGGGCCTGGTGCTGAGTCAGACGCGACTCGGCCTCGACATTGGTGGGCGAATGCGCGTGACAGCTTCGGTGACCGACGACCGCGGGGCAATTGTTGCCGAGGCCAGTGACGTCACCTGGACCAGCACCCAACCCACGGTCGTTGCGGTGGACGCGGGCGGGACGGTGAGCGGCGGAGCGTGGGGCCACTCCCAAGTAGTCGCCGCGACGGCATGGGGTGGAGCAGACACCCTCGACGCATACGTGCAAGGCCAGTTGCTCGTGACGTCGACCCGAAGTGGAAACGGTGACATCTACGCGACGGACCCGGCGTCTCCGGCCGCGCTCAATCGCGTGACGGATGCCCTCGGTGCAGAGGTGTCGGCGAGCTTCGCTCCGGACGCGACTCACATCGCCTACGTCGCGACTGGGGATGGCAACCCGGAGCTGTACGTCATGAACGCCGATGGCTCGGAGCCTCGACGACTCACCACGACGGGGTCAGCTGAAGCTTCGCCCCAGTGGACCCCCGACGGGCGCCAGATTGTCTACGCCGTTGTACAGGGGAGGGCCACTGAAATCTGGATCGTGAACGCCGACGGCAGCGAAGCCAGAGCGCTCAACCCGGGAGGTGGTAGCAGCGATCAACCTGCTGTATCGCCGGATGGGAGGACGATCGCCTACCGCTCGACCGAAAGGGGAAATCGAGACATCTTCTTGATGAACATCGACGGGTCGAACCCGCGTCCGTTCACGCAAACGGAAACCAGCGAGAGCAACCCCGCGTGGTTTCCGGATGGCCGGCTCGGGTACCTGGCGGACCAGCGTGATGGTCGCCGAACATTCACTCAGGTTCTGCGTGCGGACCTGACTACCGGCGCGACGGAGGCAATTACACCGCTCGACCTCTCCGTCTCCGACTTCGCCATATCGAGTGACGGGAACCTCCTGGCAATCATAGTCTCTGCGGTCGAGAGTGGGGCGATGCTGTCGAAGCTCTACTTCCTGCGACTGACGGGAGCACAGGCGGGAATCCCGATCGAAGTTCAACGTGCCGACGCCTCGGAACAGTTTATCGAGCCAGCCTTCAAACCCTAGAGCCGGAGAGCAGGGAGCGGGCTGGGCGAGAGCGGTATCGCTCCCCGCGTACCGCTCCCGGCTACCCAATCCCTCAAAACAACGAAGAAGCTGGTCAAAGCATGAAAGCCTTAGTCATACGCGGCCACGGTGATTTCTCGATGCTCGAGCATCGAGACATGCCGAAT
>JBDHDY010000152.1:0-7433 GCA_039591275.1 Gemmatimonadota bacterium
GGTGGCGCGGACCGCGTTGCAGAACGCCGCGTCGGTCGCCGGTCTCCTCCTCACGACCGAGTGCGTGGTGGTCGAGGAGAAGGAAGAGGGGACGACCCCACCCATGCCCGGCGGCGGCGGTGGGATGGGCGGCATGTATTAAAGCAGGACCTTCGCCCGCGCGACGCGAACGGGCCAACTCGACCTTCACGCCGCGCTGCGGCACGGAGTAGACACCATGCTCAAGAAGAGCGCCAAACTCAGCGGAGCGAGTTGGTTGGATCAAAAGACGGTGTACGAAGGCAAGCTGATTTCGATGACCGCGCGAGTCGTGCGCCTTTTCGCGCCGGATCCCACGGCACAGCAACAGCATGTGGATCTCTCTTACGATTGGGTGATCCCGGTCCGCTGACGCCGGGTGGTCTTTGGGATGCGCTAGCCTGACGCCCGTCGCCCCGCGGTTTACGACGATCCGCTCGGGATAGCCGGCGTCGTAGACGTAGCTGCACTCGGCGGACGCGAGCCCGCGAATGCGGAAGCGCCCCTCCTCGCCCGCTCGAAGCCTCGAGACCGGTCGCTCGGCACTGCGGGTGAGCCCGACATACTCGGTCACTTCCCAGTGCTCCTTCCCCCGGCATTGTGGGATGCACCTCCCCCACGTGGGACAGCTCGTCGGCCGTTGAGCCGCACCCTCCGCTCCACGAGCGCGCTCAACCGACTGCCAAAGTCGGGGACGATGCTCATGTCGCGGCCCAACTCGCTGAAGTCGCCGCCTCGGCTACGATCTAGGCTCCCTGCCGGTGGCGCACGGCACGAGCGGCGGTTCACATCCATGGGAATCCTCCTGGGGGCCGGCTTGCTGATTGACTACATTAGGTTAACTGCTTTGCATGGTTTGTGAATGTACTTGACAAGTTAAGTACATTGATATATACTCAAGAGGTTACAACTGCAAACAGTTAAGTTAGCGACTCACGCTATTACAAGGAGGCACGACATGTTCATGGTTAGGCGGCACCCGATGCTGGATCTGCAGTTTCACCTGGAGCACCCTATGGGTCGGATCTTCAACGAGCCGCTCCGCGCCTCTGAGTGGCCCGTACCCGAGGCCGAGACGGCCGCCTGGCTGCCGGTCGTGGATATCTTCGAGGAGCCCGACGCGGTCCGCCTGATGGCAGAGCTGCCCGGGGTGAAGCCCGAGGACGTGACGATCTCGGTGGAGGGCAACCGGCTGACGATCAAGGGCACGAAGGAGCCGGTGGCGGAGAAGGCCGACAAGGTCCATCGCTATGAGCGGACCTTTGGCGCCTTCGAGCGGGAGTTCAGGCTGTCCGTCTCAATCGATTCCGACAGGATCAAGGCGACCCACGCCCTCGGCGTGCTGACTATCACGCTGCCGAAGGCGGAGACGGCCAAGCTCCACCAGATCAAGGTGGAGGTCGCGCCTGAGAAGGCGTTGTTGACGGCCTGACCTTACACGAGTACGAGGTTGCCAAGTCGACCGTCCCGCCAGATCGTGGGCGGCAACAAAGGCGGACCGGTCTGTTCACCGGAGGAGGGCGGCATGGTCCGCCCCCCCCGACGCTCATCGTGTGGGGCAAGAACGATCCGATCTTCCCGGCCCGCTCGAGGACGCCTTGCACGCCACGCGTGCGGCTTGGGATGGGCGGCATGTACTAAAGCAGGACCTTCGCCCGCGCGACGCGAACGGGCCAACTCGACCTTCACGCCGCGCTGCGGCACGGAGTAGACACCATGCGTCGTTTCATGCTCAAGAAGAATGCCAACCTCAGCAGTGCGAAATGGTTGGATCGTAAGACGGTGTACGAAGGCAAGCTGATTTCGATGACCGCGCGAGTCGTGCGCCTTTTCGCGCCGGATCCCACGGCACAAAAACAACATGTGGATCTCTCTTACGATTGGGTGATCCCGGTCCGCTGACGCCGGGTTGTCTTTGCGGACACGCTAGCACGACGCTCGTCGCCCCAAGTTGTACGACGATCCGCATGCGAAGACACTCGTCACTCATGAAGCGTCCGTCGACTCACACAGGGAACCTCCATGTTAGAAACCATGCTAGATCTCTTTTACGCATTCATCTTCGTGGCGGGTGCCGCTGGGCTCGCCGTGATCGCGACCCTGGGGACCAGGACCACGTTCACCACGGCCGGTGACGCGCGACGGCCATCGGCGAGCGTCACCGGCAAGCTCGTGCATGGAAGGGCGAGAATAGCGACAATCGAAGCCTCGGGCATGCGGTGGAATACCGGCCAACTTGGCAGAGTGAACAAGCTGCTCTCCACCAGACTCACTTGTATAAGGAGCAACGGTCATGGGCAACGAAATTGAACTTGGAGGGGCGGGTCGGCAGTACGCGGCGGCGCACGCTGCACACTATGTCGCTCGCGATCTGCCTTTGGCACTCCAGCTGTACAAGGCGGTCCTGGGATCGCACCCGAGCACGCAGGAAGCGGATTACTCCCGTACACAGGTGCAGAACCTCGTCAACGCCGTCATTCCAAGACAGAAACTGTTGGAGGCCCAAATGGAACTCGCCGTTGCCCACTTTGAGCACGAAGGGCCCATTGATGTTTAGATTCCGGCCCGTCTCCCAGACTCCATGGCGGGTTCATCAAGCCCTACCGGAGCGCGGGCGTCGCAGGCTACGCAGTGGACGAATGTCCTACCCTCCCCCCGTTCAGACTCGAGCTCCCACGGGTTCGCAAACAGCTTGCCCCTCGACGTCATAGCTCTCGGGGCGCCGGGGCTGTTATCCGTGCCCGTATGGCCTTGAATGCGCTGGCGATCAGCTGGTGGTATTGCGCTTCGCTACGCGCTCCCCGATTGGGGCCTGCTTGAACAGGTACTGAGGTATCTCAATCCTGCACCGAGAATTCGGCCCACAGCGGGTAGTGGTCAGAGATGCGCCACGACAACTGGGTCTTGGTCAGCTTCAATGATTTCAGGGCTACTTTCGTGAAATCGAAATACCCTCCCTTCACATATCTCATGGTGAGCTTGGGAGGTCCCTTCGTCTTCCCGGATTTCTTCGATTTGGACGTAACGTCCGGCCCCCAGAACCACGCAATTTGGTCGTAGAATTTCGTGATGTCGGGCTTCGAGGGATCGTGAAATATCGAGCGGGGAACGCCGTTCATTTCCTCAGGAGCTGCGAGCCCCGTCTCGGTAAAAGCCTGCCAGCGCTGGTCCCCCTGCCGGTCAATATTGAAATCGCCGAGCGCAATCAGATTGTGACCGTAGGCATTGGTATCTGTTGCCCAATCGGCGAGCCACTCGGCGATCGCCTTCAATTCCGGAGTACGCTCCTTCGCCTTGCTTCCGTACAGCACGTGAAGGGTGATCAGAATGAACGTCTTGCGGCCCGACCGAAAGCTGACTGCATAGGGCGTGCGCGCAAACTGCTTATCCAGAGCGTCTTCTTTGATCACACGTGCACCTGTCCTCCCCAGCCGCTCGTCGGGGATGACGATCTCACACGCCAAGCCAGACAGCTGAACCTTCCGCATGTCAAAGAGAAACGCCAGCCGCTCCGCGTTGCCAGCCGGACCCTTGGTGACATCCGTCAGAATCAAGCCCCAATCCGAGCCCAATGCCTTGAGGAGGTGCCGTAGCGCTTGGATGTTACTCTTGACCTCTTGCACCGCGATTACGTCGAAGCGACGGACAATCTCGCTGATGCACAGCAGAGCGTGCAGATCTCGTCTCGGGCTGTCGTTGGGACCCGATTCCCACTTTCTCGTGAGACCTCCAAACCCCCGTATGTTCCAGGTTGCAATGAGCAAGTTCTTGTCGAGTTGTTTAGCCGGGACGTCACGGTCGAGCGCCGCTCTGAGTTGAGCTATTTCGGCTCTGATGGGCGTGGGCGGCGGGTCAGTGATATTTGTCATCAAGGGAGTTGCCACGGTCGGTTCCTTGCTTCAATGCTCTGCACACACTTCCAGCCACTAGCCACGCCGCGCCGCCACCACCATCGCCGCTTCCGTTCTCGCCCCCCATATGCCGTCGGCGAGTAGATCATGCTCCTCCTGAAACCGGATCAACGCCCCACGCGACCACGGTCCCCAGACTCCATCAACAGCACCGGCGTAGTACCCCTCGTCCTTGAGAGCCTGCTGTCGTCCCTCAACCGTGTTGAAGTCGTACTCCGGCTCCTCCAGATTCGCCCTGACCGACTCGATGAGCGTCCCAATGGTGTCGCCCGGGCATGCCGGTTTGCCGAAATGATAGTGACCATGAAGATCTGCCTCGTTCCAACCCCACGCTTCTCTACAGATCCGCCAGAGCATCAACCCAGCCAACATTTGCTCGTCGTTCGGTTCACCCGCCGTAGGATCCGTGACACCAGGCCCGTTGAACAATCCTTCGAACATGACAGACATGAACTCCGTGTTCTCGTCGCCGGAGCGCCCTTTGAATCCCTGCGACCACACGGCTCTCTCAAAATCGTTGCACAGCACGATCTGGCCGTTACGACGAATAGCAAAGGTGTATGCAATGCTCTCCACACCGCCGGCCTGTAGGTGCGAGTCTCTGCCCGTGTGGTATTCAGCCACCCCCTCCACTGACCCCCAGCCCAGTTCCTGATGCCAGACCATCCCTTTGAGCCCCTCGACATCGCGAGTTTTCCACTTTTTACCTCGAGTATTCTTTTTCAAGGACTGCCGTCCGTCGAATAGCTCAACCATTCCCAGTCCTTTCGACGCCTTTGTAACGCCGTCCACAATCCTTGTCTCCATTCACTCGCTCCTTCACAGTCGTCGAGAGTGGACTCCACTGCAGCGGGTCACGCTTCCCCCAATCCTACCGCAGGTAGCTAACCTCCACCGCCGAGCTGTTCGGCCACGGTTTCCTTGATCACTCCGATCAAGGCATCCTTGAAATTGTTGATCTGCATCTTCGCCATCACCGTCTGCTTCAGGGTCGCCATCTCGGCCAGGTCCTTCTCACCTTCCAGAAGGTCGCCGAAATCTTCGGGAGAAAGCTCACCTGTGGCCAACCTCAGCGTCCAGCGCTTCAGGCTCTCCCGCGACGCTTCGATGAACGCCTTGCCGTCAGTAATCGCAGCATCACGGAACTCGCCGCTTATCTCACCCGCAATAGTCGTGAGTTTTTCACCAACCGTATCCAGGAAAGCCTCGAAGTCAAAATCAGGCATTATTCGACTCCCTCTTGGCATCTTCAGTCTCGGCAATGAGGTCAAACCCCCGACCGACCTGAATCTTCTTTTCTTCGATGAACGAGGGGGAAAGCGTGCCCCGTTGTTCCCAGGTCGACAGGAATCCTCCAAGCAGATTTCCATTGGGATCGGCCATCAGTTCCCACTGCTGTGTTGACTCCATATTGTTGTCACGCCCCCCCGCGTGGGTAAGTGCCGCGTCCATGCGCTCGCGCAGGCGACTCACGGCATCGACATGGCTGGCAAAATCATCGGTGGCCTGATCCATCACCGCGAGTGATTCCACCTTGATGTCCACCGCAAAGTCGAGCGCCTCCTGACTGAACGGCGACACGGCACACGCCGATGCAACGAGCGCAATTAAGACACCTCCCACCCGCAACCGACCGCTCACCCTCCTGTCCATAGCGACTCCTCCTTGACAAAGCCGGTAGCTGCTCAGTCGTCTCTACTACGCAGATGTCTAACCGTCGACCTCTCGAATCACGCCACCCGCTAAACCCGCTTCCACGGCTCGACCTCATACTCGTAGGACCCATCCAGGATCCATGGCCTGTACGTCGGCTCGCTCAAGTTGTGGCGGTTGCGCGTCCGCTTCAACACGCTCTCGTGGACTACGGGCTTACCGTGCGTCTTCGTGTTCCACGAGCGAACCTTACGCCGGTACAGGCCGGTCAGCACCGTACCCCGGGAATCGTGCATACGCCCGTCGGCCTCTCCACTGATGGTGACCTCGTGGTGAGGATAGATCTCGAGACCGTGCGAGGCTGCCTTCCCCACCATCCACTCCAGCGCGATGTCGGAAATTCCCTGCTCCGCGTACCCGCCCCCCACATCACTGTGCATGCCGCAGAACCAGACCTGGCTCATGGTCTGATCTTCCTTCTTCAGGGTCGTGTCCCAGAACACAGGCTTGAAGACGCGTCGTTCCTCATCGAGGGCGAGGGCTTGATAGGCGTGCTTGACGCTCTCACTGAGGGTGAGATCCTGATATTTGTGGCGGAGGAACCAGATCTTGTCCAGCACCACATCGATCGACTTGAACGGTAGACCGAGTGCGGCCACGGTATCCCACACGCCAAGGAACTTGATGCGGCACCACATCTTGTGATGTTTGGCGAGGAAGGCCTTGGCCGCCTTCTCTCGACGCTTGCGTCCTTTCTTGTAGATCTTGTATGCCTGCTCAATTAGCTCTGGCCGAGATTTCGGCAAGACGCCGAAGAGGTGAATGAAGCTCGACAGGCTCCGTACCGTCGTTGCCCCGCGGCTGAACCCAATCAGGAAAACGTCGTCACCTGCCTCGTAATGATCGAAAATGAACCGGTAGCACTCGAGGATGTTCTTGGAGATTCCCATCCCCGCAACGCTGCCTGAGAGCTTCCTCCAACCCGTTCCCAACCCTCGGTCGTAAAAGGCGATCTGCTGCGGTGAGCGATCGAGGACCATGTTGAACAGCTTGTAGACATTCGTGTTCTGGCCCTTGCCGCCCTCCTGCCCCGTTCCGTCAGATAAAACGACGATGTTCTTTGGCACCATGGCCTCACTAAGCGAGCGGACTCCGTTGTGAGCGCTGTCAGCCGCTAATGTACGGCTCCGGGCTCATCCCCGCAGCGAGAATGAGAGCGGCGGCCGCGCGGTTCCCGAAAGATCAAAACGTCACCGTCAGGTTGGCGCTGAACTGATCGCCTTCGTTGAAATTGGGCGCACCTGAGCCGTTTTGATACGAGAAGTCGACGTAGCGATCCGTCGCAACCCGTATGCGAAACGTCGCCTCGAGCCGGTGGTAGATTTCACTATTGACCACATCCCACCATAGGTCGCCACTGCCAACAACGCCGAGGCCAATTCCTCTGCTAGCCGAGAGTGTGACCTCCGGAGCGAACTTGGCACTCGCCTTAAAGCGGAAGAGGCCGCTATTGGGCGCTTCAGCGCTCTCATCACGCGCGCCGGACGGCCCCATCTCTTCAGCCTCGGCGAGGGGATCTACTGCCGCCTTGTAGCCTCCCTGTACGAATACGCCCACGCGGGAAGTCTTCAAGACCCGCGGCACCGCTCCCTGAAACCAAGGCACATACCCGAACTCCCCCAGGAAGGCAATGTTCTCAAACCCCCTGTCGGCCTCGATGCCTGCTGACACCGGCAGGGCGTGAAAGAATCTCGTATCGGGCGTCGGGATGCCCCCTACGTCGACGGTCTGAAAAAACAGTACACTCCCCACCACCTTCGCCACGATACTATTGAACGCATCGTCCTCACC
>JBDHDY010000153.1:0-8346 GCA_039591275.1 Gemmatimonadota bacterium
CAATCTGCTACAGGCTGAGCCAGTAGTTGAGCTTGAGGACGAACACGTTCTCAGCGGGCAGGCGGAACATCTGCTGGATGCCGTCCCACACCTGGAACTGGGAGCTGTCGTTTTCGGCCGAGCGCCCATGCTGCCACACGAGGAAGAGCGTCGAGCCCAGGATATACTCCCAGCGCAACACCAGGTTCGACCTGAAGGAGATCACCCTGAAGTCCGGCTGTGCGACGTTGATGTCCCCCGCCCCGTCGCGGTCCACGTCGATCCAGATCTCTCCGTCGACGACGCTCAAATCGTCATCGGTGAAGTCGCGGAATCGGCCACCGAATGTCGGAGCCTTCGGGTCGAGCACATCGCGCAGCCTGACATATTCGCCGGTGGACACGAACGGCTCCGCATAGAGCTGTATCGACATGTTGGGCGTCAATGTGACGTTTGCTCGAAGCCTCATGGATGCCGTGGTCTGGTCAAGCGCACCGAATATGTAGTGTGACGAGTCGGCAACCGCAGTGGTCTGCAGGTACTGCCAGGCGTCGTGGATGCGGAGTAGTCGCGGTGACAGCGTGAAGTCCACGTTGGATGCAGGACGCCATCTCAGCGGAGTAACCATTTCGTACCCCCAGCTGTCCGCCTGCACCTCGCGGTACACCGCGCCCTCGATCGCCACCCTCAGCGGCTTGCGGCTGTCGGTGGAGAAACCTGCCCAGCTGGACCAACTCGCGGAACTCAACAACGCCGGGCCGCCGCGCAAGGCGCCCGTAACAAGGTGCTCGAAGTAGCGATCGAAGCCCAGGTAGGCGTGCCAGTAGTTGAGGAAGTCGACGTTGCCCCTCAAGCTGAGGTCCAGCTTGGTCCGCTCCCAGCCGTAGGTGAAGGTCGAGTTCTGCCTGAAGTTGAGCTCTGCGCGGCGAAACAGTGTGCCGGGCTCGAGCCAGAGCCGCTGTAGCCAAACGAACTGCGCTATACGATCCGATCGGCGGAGAAATCCCACGTCGTTCACCTCGAGACCCGGGGAACGGGTGTCGAATCCGACAGCGCCACGCCAGCTCCCTGTCCGCTTCTCGACGATGATATCTCCAGCGATGCCCGAGAGTGAGGTGCGCGTTGGATCGTAATCCACATGATCGTTGTCAGGTCTTTGGTAGTAGCGCGCTGACGACGTCTGTGTGCGGTCTATCGCCTCCTGCGAGCCCCGCACGTGGCTCCCGACCAGAGTTCCGGACACGCTCCAAGCGTCATCGCTGAAGCGGTGGCTTAGGTCCAGTCCCAGGCTGTAGGCGGAGGTCCTGAGCCACTCCAGGTTTGCCGGCAGCCGACGGTTGACGGAGGTAGTGAACGCTCCCACCCGCGTTAAGCCCTCGCGGAAATCTTTGGCGAGCCGGCCCACGAAGTAGTTTGTGAGTGGTTCGACTGGGTCCTCGTACGTGTTGCCGGCTGAGCCTACAACTTGCGCCCTCTCTTGACCGGTCAGTGCGTCGAGCAGACCCACAGTCCAGCCATTGGATGTCTTCCCGGATAGCTTGGCCGCAGCATAGATGGTGGTTTCGCTAATGTTTTGTGCGAAGCCATCGCGCGAGTCCGCCGTCCCCTGGGGCGCGCGCCCTATACGCCGCGTGTAGAATAGCTGTTCCATGCCCATGAGTCTGAACCGGAACATGTCCAGTCCCTCTTTGAAGAACGGCCGCTTTTCCGGAAAGAATGTTTCGAATGCGGTGAGGTTTACTACCGCGGGATCGGCCTCCACCTGCCCGAAGTCGGGATTCACCGTTGCCGATAACGAGAGGTTAGAGGTCACGCCCACGTTGAGGTCCAATCCGGCGCGGAGGTCGCGGTCGCTACCGGTGTTGAACGGGTCGCCTACGATCTTTTCATTCCACAGGCCGGAAGCAGATACATAGGGCATGAACTCGGCCCGCCGCGGCGGCGTGATCCCCCGGATACCCTCGAGATCGCCGTACAGCGACACGACGCCAGATTCCTCACGCGGCATAAGCTGCCAGTGCGTCTCCTCATTCAGCCGGTTGAGGTGGCGAACTATCTGGAAGCCAAACACCTGCTCGTCGGCCGTGGTGAATCGCAGCTGGCTGAACGGGATGCGAAACTCTGCTATCCAACCGAGTGAATCCATAGTGCAGCCCACGTCCCAGACCGCATTCCACGTGTCGTCCTCGTAGCCGTCGTCGAAGATGTACCAGTCCTGCTTCACCCCGGCGGGGTTTACGGCGAAAACGAATGCCGTGCGGCGGTCACGGTAGGAATCGATCGCGATGACGACGCGGTCGGACGGCGACTCCTCATCCCGCCGCGTGAGCTGCGCCGAGATCTCGCCCGGTCGGGAGTCCCAGGCGCGAACCCCGATGTATACCGCCTCGTCCGAGTAGACGACGCGGAACTCGGTGGGTTCCGTGGGAGGCAGCCCTTGATCCGGGTCGCGCTGGACGAAACTCGCATGCAGCGGACCCGCGCGCCAAGCGGCGTCATTCAGCCTCCCATCCACAAGTGGCGGCTCGGGCTCTGCTCGAACGGCGAACGCCACCGCGGTACGGTAGACGGGGTCCGTTGCATTACTGAAACGGGAGTCCCGACCCGGCTGCTGGGCGGCGGGCTGGCTCAGTGGAAATGCCAGGAGCACGGCTGCTAGGAACCAGTGAGAGAGAGCAGCATGGGGCGGGAGCGGATGACCACCGATTCGACTGCGTAACACTTGGCACCTCCTGCACGACCCTGTTTTGGAGCCTCGGCTCTGCTCGTTGCCAGGCCGGTACGGGTATATTTCCGGCGGGCAGCGATGCCGGCCCGTAGCTTTGGTGCCAGGTTAAGCCGCCGACCACACGTAGGACTCACCGAGATCTCACACAGCAATCACATGGGTGTGTGAGTCGCCTCGGGGCGTGACAATGCCTATGATCAAAGTCCGGTTACTCGGTTCGGTAGACATATGTAACGCTGGCGGGAACGAGTTGGAGACCCTAGTCCGCCAGCCAAAGCGGGTAGCCCTTCTTTCGTATCTCGCCGCTGCCGTACCACGAGGCTTCCACCGCAGGGACACTCTCATGGGCCTGTTCTGGCCCGAGTCGACTCAGGATCAGGCCCGTCACGCACTCAGTCAGGCGCTGCACGTGCTGCGACAGGAGATGGGCGAGGCGGCGATCCTCACTCGTGGCGAGGGCGAGGTGGCCCTGAGCGACGCCGCAATATCGGTGGACGTGTGGGCGCTCGAAGCTGCACTGGATGCGGGTGATCACGACAGTGTGGTGTCGTTGTATCGCGGCGCATTACTGAACGGTTTTGCGGTCAAGGCGAGCGCCGAGTTCGATCAGTGGCTGGATGCGACACGGGATCGACTGGCCAGGGCTTACTCGGACTCGCTCGAGCAGCTAGCCGAGGCGGCGGCTAAGCGAGGTGAGCGGCGCGAGGCGGTGGCATGGTGGCGCCGGTTGGCGGAGCACGATCCGTACAGGACCCAGGTGACCTTGGGACTGATGCGGGCGTTGGAGGCGGCTGGTGATAGGGCGGGAGCGCTGGAACAAGCCGAGCGTCACACTGAACTGCTACGCGCCGAGTTCGCTGCCGAGCCGTCGCCCGATGTGGTGACCTATGCCGAGCGGTTGCGCACGGAGCCGGTGCAGAGTGCTGATGAGCCGTTGCCGCAGTTAGATGCGTCGGTCACGCCGAGTCCTGGGAGCACGCCAACACCAGTGGATCGCGTGGTACAGCAACGCTGGATGATGGCAGGAGTGGCCGCGGCGGTTGCTGTGATCATCACTGTGATTGCTCTGGTCACATTCGTACCACGCACTGGTGGCGTAACACTAGATCCCGACCGGGTCTTGGTAGCCGTCTTCGAGAACCAGACCGGTGACGCATCGCTCGATCCCTTGGGTCCAATGGCTGGCCACTGGATTACCCAGGGTCTTCAGAAGTCTGGCGTCGTGCAGATCGTGCCGTGGATGGAGGCACACCGGGCTTCGCAGTATGTGGCCTCCGAGGCTGCCGCCGGGAATGTGAGAAACGGCGTCATGGCATTGGCCGAAGAGACCGGTGCCGGTACCGTGGTCTCTGGCGCGTACTACCGTCGAGGGGAGACGATCCAGTATCAGGTCGAGGTTACCGACGTAACTCGCGGGCGCAGCCTTGGTGCTTTAGATCCCGAGATCGCTCCGCTTGACTCTCCTGACGACGCCATCGAGCCGATGAGGCAGCGGGTGATGGGTCTCCTTGCCATCTCATTGGATGAGCGTCTGGCCGAGGCGAGCACAGGCGCGATAGGGCCACCGACGCTCGAGGCATATCAGGCGTTTGACGAGGGTCTTCGGATTTACCTGATGTCGGCTCATGACGCAGACGCGATTCCCCATTTCTACCGAGCATTCGCGCGCGATACCTCCTTCGCGTTGCCGTTGTTCTACGCGACTCTCGTTCACGGCAACATCGGTCAGTGGAGAGAGGCGGATTCACTGGTTGGCATCGTCGCACGCTCGCGGGATCGGTTGAGCGACTACGACCAGCACTGGCTGGATTACTTGAGGGCAGGGGTGGACGGTGACAATACGGCAGCGCTCAGGGCGATTCGACGAGCAGCAGAGCTTGCGCCGGGTTCCAAGGCCGTGTACAACCGGGCGCGCCAAGCACTGCACAACAACCGTCCCCGGGAAGCTGTTGATGCACTCTTGACCCTAGATCCTGAACGTGGACCAATGCGAGGGTGGAGCCCCTACTTCGAGCAGCTCATCGGGGCCTACTCGGCACTGGACGAACATGAGAGAGCGCTGGGGGCGGCACGGCAGTATCGCAAGACATATGGCGATGACCTTGCGACACTGAGATATGAGGCGGCTGCTCTTGCGGCGTTAGGGCGTGTCGCGGAAGTCAACGCCTTGCTCGACGACCTGACCGCCTTACCCGAGGATGCACTGAGTCAGGGAGACGTGATTTTGGGCATCGCGCTGGACCAACGCCGCCTCGGGTACAGCGATGCTGCACAAGCCACTGTGAACCGAGCATTAGGGTGGTACGACGCCATGGAGCCGGAGGCGAAATCGAGCGCATGGTGGCGTTGGTCCTATGCCTGGGCGTTGTGGGGCGCTGACCGCTGCGATGAGGGTTACAACGTCGCGAAGTCACTTGCAGAGGAGTTTCCAGCCGAGATCGAGTATGGAGGTCTCAGCGGCGGCCTCGCTGCCTGTAAAGGAGATTTGGAGGAAGCTCAACGGGTGTCCCACTGGCTCGAGGCCCTGGAGGGTCCCCAGTTGAGTGGAGAGCACACCTTGTGGCGATCCGTGATCGCAGCAGCACAAGGCGATGGCGAGAGTGCTGTTGCGCTCATCAGACAGGCAGTTGCACAGGGTATTATGCACCCAGTGACGTGGACCCTTGGTTGGATCGCCTTCGAGCCCATCCGCGACTACCCCCCGTGGCAGGAGTTTATTAGGCCCAAAGGATAGGAAGATTTGCGATTTGAGATTGGCGATTGGCGATTTGGCGAATGCCACAGATCATCGCAGAAACTAGCAGATCTACGCAGATAAGCCCCGTCATCGGAACGATCTGCGCAGATCTGTCTGTTTCTGCGTGAATCTGCGTCTTCTTAGTTCGCTCTGGTCTCTTTGGCAGTTGCCAAGTGGATGCCGTTGAACACGAACTTGAACGTTCTGTGCGGCTGCCCGCGGTATAACACCTCGGGTGCGAACATGTACAGCTTGCCTTCTCCTACATCTGCTTCGATTGCGGCAAGACCGTTCCTGACGTGCTGCTGGCCCCAGGCCCAGCCGCTTCTAAGCGGCTTAGCTGAATCGTACCACGCCACCCGACGTACTCCCTGGGCCTCCGCTCCCGCTCCCATCCGGAGAACCGGGCTGCGGTTGAACATCATGTCGACGCGGTCGCCGACGCCGTAGGCGATTGGGTTGGAGTTGTCTACCCGCGCCTCGAGGATGGAGCCAGGAATGAAGTACTCCTCCCCTGAAAGGGCGCTACCGTTGGCGTCCACCAGATGGTTGCCGACGGGGAGGCCGAGATGTTTCGCCAGGCTCGCGGAGGTACCGATGGTGATGATCGTGCCCCCATCCTCTAAGAACTCCCTGAGCTGAGGTACCGTCACGTCGGTGCTCACGCTCCCGAGGCGTTCGCGATACTCCTCCGGAATGGTGGTCGGATCGAAGTTCTGAGGCGAGTACGGGTCGTTAGCAGCCAGCGTAACGTCTTCAGGGATAGCTTCGGTTGGGAAGATCAGTACGTCGAAGTCCCTCTTGAGATTCCCCCGATCGAGCCTGGGCGGGAACACGACTTCGGTCGGAAACTCGAACTGCTCGGACAGCCAGCGAACCCAGCCAGAGGGCATCGACCCTCCGTAGCGGTCCCATAGTCCGATGCGAACGTCATCCAATTGCAGCGCTTCCGTGCGAGGCATCGAGGAAACACCCTCGAAGTTGACACCCAGCTCGGAGGCCATCCGCTCTAGCCTTCCCTGCGTCCCGCCCCTGGACCGGATGTAGATGGTGCCGGCCTCATACTGGTTGCCATCTATCGTGACGGGCTGGCTGAGCCAGTAGACGTTCTCACCGGTTTGCATCAAGCGGTTCGTTACCACCGAGGCGTCGACATAGTCGGGGCTCAGCATGAACCCGCGGGCGCCCTGAGCGTTGGACACCGCTCCCGCCGGTGTTTCGGCGAAACCTTCGATCTTCTCAAAGGGACCGTCGAACCCATCGAGGATGCGGTCGAACTCTACCCCCATCTGGAACGCGAGCGTCCAGCCGGTTGCATCGTACGGCGCAATCGGTGGGCCGCCCGGATACGCGAAGTCGTTGGGATGATCCTGGGGCTCGAACATGTCGATGACATGCGGCCGGAATGCCTGCGCTGCTTTCACCACGTAGGATCCACGCGGATACGTCTTGCCAGCGACCTG
Source organism: Gemmatimonadota bacterium (assembly GCA_039591275.1). Classification (GTDB taxonomy): domain Bacteria; phylum Gemmatimonadota; class Gemmatimonadetes; order Gemmatimonadales; family GWC2-71-9; genus JBDHDY01. The sequence continues at coordinate 6,908 of JBDHDY010000153.1, forward strand.
GCACTCGGCCGTCGTACGGTGAATCGTGATACCGCTCTTGATGAGGGCGTTCACGAACTTAGTCGCAGTGGGGAAGTCCGCTTGGTCAGCCGACAGGATGTATCCCCTGGGATCGCGGTGCTTCGGATCGCGTAGGATCTCGTCGTACAGGCGTAACGGTAGGCCCCTGGCACCACGGCGGAGGGCCACTTCCTGGCCGGCCCCGGCCGCTTCGAGGGCCGCAATCCTCTGGGGATGGATCGTCCAGTGGTCCCTGCTACCGCGCTCGATGGAGTTCTTCCCCATACGATAGATATTGAAGAGCAGGTTGTCGCGATTCCTGGACGCGTAGTCGAGCACAGCCCGGTTGATTGTAACGGAGTACTCAATGGCCTCCCGGAAGGGAAGCACACCCGGCTTGATCGGGTACGGCAGGTCACTGTGTGCCAGTTGCCGATCAGCAATGAGCGGAATCTCCACCGGTGTTGGGTTCCCCTTTATCTCGCTGAGCAGTGCTCGGCAATGAGCCGAGCGTGCATCGCCGCACCCACGCCCTCGATACCCATGATGACCAGCGGATCTATGTTGTAGTTGAACGGATCGCGGAACGGCGGCAAGGCCACGACTGACCCCAGTGGTCCGGTCTGATGGTGATTGTACATGATCTGGGGGAACCACTCCCGATACAGAACGCGACTCATGTTCTCCGTCTCGGCCAGGTTGTTGATGTAGCCGTCACGGTTGTTGTCATGCCCGACATACCAGTTGTACAACCGAGGTAGCCCGCCAGCCACCCGATCTTCAGGGTTGGGGATCCTCATGTACCAGCTAGACGTCAACTCCATCCCATCAGGGTTGGCATGTACCGCAAGTAGAATCACGTCGTTGAGGAACCGCATGGTCTCTTCGTCGGTCTGGCTGACCATCCGGTAGATCATCTCGGGCAGCTGGGTTGCACCAACGACCTCGGTCCCGTGCAGGCCTCCGTCGATCCACACCACGGCCTTGCCTTCATTGGCCAATGCGCGTGCTTCGCTGTCCGTCAGCCCTTCTGCTAACGCCAGGCGTCGGGAGATCTCCTTGTACCGCGCGAGGTTGCGGTGGTTTTCGGGAGACGTGATGACGGCCATGAGCTGCGTTCGCCCTTCGGAAGTCTGGCCCATCTCCTCCAGCACCATGCGGGGAGATTGATCAGCCAGTTTGCGAACGAAGGACTCGAACTGAGTGTAGGTGGCGAGATGGTAGTCGTCGCCGAGGTTGAAGCCGAAATGCTCCTTAGGGGTCGTTATCTGCGCCCGGGCAGGAGCAACTGTCATGATGGCTACGGCAGCAAATGCCACCATGAACCGGAGCCGCGCTAACGTAGGAATCAACGCGGCACACCACTTTGATTGGTGATACATGAGCTTTGCCATGGTACACCGCCTTTTGGGAAGAGCTAAGTTGGCAACTGTGGGGGG
>JBDHDY010000154.1:0-7579 GCA_039591275.1 Gemmatimonadota bacterium
GTGTTCCCGATTAGCCGACGCTGCCGTAACGCGGAAACTGCTATGCATCCCCTCAATGCTCTTCTTCGTCGTCATCAGCTTCTTCGTGCTCGTCTTCGTCGTCCTCCGCATCGTCACCGGCGCCTCCTGTCCAGTCCGCTCGAATCTCCGTATGGCGAACATGCCCACCGAGATACGCTACCCGCCCCAGGAGGCCGGAGCAAAGGATCGCAACGGCCAGTGTCACGTAGGTGACGGCTCGCGGGATTTCACCACGCTTCCACGCTAAGGCGAGGCCGACGAGCGCAATGGCCGCGAGCACCTCGGTGATTACAAAAGCAAACTCTGCGCTCTCCTCGTGCTCTTCGATCAGATCGTGCGACACGGTGGGGATCTCTTCGACCAGTTCTTCAGCGGGCTCACCGGTCAAGAAGACCGGAATGGTGAGCAGCCCGAGAACGACCACGAAGCAAAGGGCGACCTGTTCGGTGACCCGTTGCTTGAGGAGAATAGCCACGATGAGAAGAATGCCCGCCAAAGGTATTCCAATCACGGGTATGTGGTTCATCAACAAGTGCCAGTGCGCAGGATTCACCATTGCTCCCTTATGTGCCGACCTTGATCATCGCGGCCGGCGGCGCGGATTCCAGGACGATCACGCGATCGCAGCAATCTGCTCCGCCCACACCTCCGACGTCAAGCGACCGTGATCATCATTGCCGCAATGGACCGCAACCGGTTAATCGGTAGCGGAGCTGGATTACCGTGGCATGTGCCGGACGAGTCCGCCCACTTCTTGAGCTTGATAGAGGGCCAAACCGTGATCCTCGGCCGAAAGTCTTACCCGGCATTCGGCAGGGACCTGACGAGCGCACACAACATCGTCGTCAGCAAATCGGTTGGAGAACTTCCCGGAGCCGTCATCGTCTCGACGATTGAGGAGGCGTGCAGCCTAGCTGCGTCGTTCGGAAAGACCGTCTTCAGTGCCGGCGGGGCCAGCATTTACGAACAGACGCTACCGTTGGCTAGCCACATGTATCTCTCGTACATGAAGGGGCGGTACCACGGCGATTCATACTTCCCGATCTTCGACGTCTCGCAATGGGAGGCTGTTAGCCGTGAGGACCATGCGGAGTTCGAGTTCGTAGTGTTTCAGAGGAGGGCCAGGGACCAAGCGAGGTGAGGAGCAAACACCTCGCCATTCCTGGAAGCTCTCGGGTATATTCAGGCATCTGTTGCTGTAGCTCAGCGAGGTGGCGCAATGTTCTTCAGCCCATTCATCATCCCGGTTGTTGCCATCCTGGCATGGGCCCTCGTGATGATCGCGCGGGGGCCGTTGGGGCAGGCGCTCGCCCAGCGCATTGCGGGGGGAGGCCACCCACCGGACGTGGACACTGAGGCACTACGCGGTGAACTCCAAGGCATGGCGCAACGCTTAGCCGACGTCGAGGAGCGCCTCGATTTCACGGAACGAGTCCTGCAACGGGATCGGGAAAGGCTCGGATCGGGAGAGGGTTGACCGAAGCGCCGGCGAGACCCACAACAGCAGCCGGCGCGATCACAGGTCAATCACTTGCCGTGTTCTCCCATCCTGCCCGCTGCGAAAGGACTGCGGTACATTGCCGCTGATCAAGTCCTTCTACCTTCTTGCTTCTCCTTTCTCCCTCATTCCGCCCGCATGGCAATCATTGGGTCAACCCGGGTTGCGCGCCGCGCTGGCACGAGAGAGGCGAGCACACCGGCTGTTAGCAGCACAGCAACGATGAGGAGAAAGACGGCGGGATCGATGGGGCTTACTTCGAACAACATGATCCCAATCAGGCGAGATGTCCCCGCCGCCAAAGCAAGTCCAAAGCCCAACCCAATCCCAAGCTGCAGCAGCCCCTGCCGCAATACCAGCCGTATCACGTTGGACGGTCGCGCGCCCAAGGCAATACGCAATCCCACTTCATGAGTTCGGCGGCTCACTGAAAACGACATCACACCGTAAAGTCCGACGGCGGCGAGGAAGAGGGCCACGAACCCAAAGATGCTGAACATCGTGCCGAATACACCAAAGAACCAATTCGCGTCGTCGATGTTCTGCTGCAAGGTGTTCGTGAGGAACACGGGCAGATCCGGGTCTGACGCGGCGACCTCGTCGCGGACAACGGAAGTGAGTGACAGCGGATCTCCCTGAGCCCGAATCACGATGCTGGCGTTTTGCGGTCCGGTCTGCGCGAGAGGGATGTAGACCGCCTCAGGCGTCAAGGGATTGAAGCCCTGGCGGAGATACAGATCAGGCACGATACCCATGATAGTGAGCCAAGCCTCGTCGACATTTTGCCGACGCAGCCTGATTCGCGCACCCAAGGGGTCCTGATCCGCAAAGAAGCGCGTTACGAAACTCTCGTTTACGAGGGCAACCGGCAGTCCATCCAGATTGTCCTGTTGTGCGAATCCACGTCCCTGGAGCACACCAACGTCAATCGTCTCAAAGAAGTTCGGTGTAATCGCGGCGAGCCGGGTGCGAGGATAGTCCTGCCGGGTTTCGTAACTCTCCCCCTCGATGCCGAACGTGGTGTTCCCGAACCCCGTAACCGGAAGATCCGTGGCCGCCGCCGCCGAGAGAATGCCGGGATTCCCCTCGAGGCGCGTGAGGAGCTCCTCGAAGTAGCGGGCGCGACTCGCCGGGTCTGGATAGTCAGATTCCGGGAGAGCCACCTGCGTCGTGAGCACATCGGCCTTTGCAAACCCGAGATCGATGGTCCTGAGATTCACTACACTCTTGACCATGAGGCCAGCGCCAACTAGCAGCGCGCACGAAAAGGCAACCTCAGCCACGACGAGAGTCTTGCTGAGCTTGCCGATGCGAAGACTGGATGCGCCACGAGAATCGTCTTTGAGAACGGCATTGACATCAGTGCCAGATGCCTGAAAGGCAGGAAGAACTCCCGAAAGGAGACCGGCCGCTAGCGTCAGGCCCACCACGAAAAGCACTACCGTCGGATCAATCTCGATTACTAACCAGAACGGCAAGCCCTGAGGCAACACATCCAAGGCCCGATTGAATAGTCCGATGCCAACTTGCGCGATGCCGATGCCCACGACCGCCCCGGCAACGGACAGCACGAACGATTCGGCCAGGAGCTGGAAAATGACTCGCCGGCGACTCGCCCCCATTGCCGTCCGAATAGCCACGTCTTTGCTGCGAACTGCTGCGCGGGCGAGAAGCAAGTTTGCCACATTGGCGCACGCAATTACGAGCACCAAGGACACTGCTCCCAACATCGTGTAGAGAAACGGCGGCGTCTGGTATCCGATGATCTCGTACACGTACGGGTTGATGATTACGCCCATCCCGGTGTTTGTTTGGGGATACTCTGCCTCGAGCTGGCGTGCGATGGCGGCGAACTCCGCTCGGGCGCGCTCGACCGGAACACCATCCTTGAGCCGCCCGAAGGCGAAGAGCGCCGGCCCCTGGCCACGCTCGAACTCGAGTGGATCAACCTTTAAAGGCAGCCACAGTTTCTGGTTCACCGGAAACTCGAACCGCTCCGGCATCACCCCAATGATCGTGGTCTGCTCACCGTTCACCCGCACGGTCTGGCCGATCACCTCCGGGCTCCCGGCGAAGCGATCCCGCCATAACGAATAGCTAAGCAAGATGACGGGCGTCGCCCCTGAAACAGCGTCTTCCTCCTGGAAGTTGCGCCCTATGATGGGCCCCACCCGAAGGACCGAAAAAGTGTTCGGCGTGATGAAGGCACCGAAAAACTGCTCCGGCCGATCCTCGCCACCACTCAAATTGACGTTGCCGCCTTGGAAGGCTGCGAGATTCTCGAACGTCGTTTGACGTTCACGCCAATCGAAGAAGTCATGGACTAGCACGGCCAGACGAGTCTGACCCTCCAACGGGTTGTGCCGGAGCAAGGCCATGATTCGCTGTGGCTCCTCGAACGGGAGTCCCCGCAGCACCACTCCCCGCACGATGCTGAAGACCGATGTCGTCAAGCCGATTCCCAGCGAAAGTGCAAGAACGGCGATGAGGGCAAAGCCCGGCTTCCTGACAAGCGCCCGGAACGCGAAACGAATGTCCTTTAGGAGATTCTCCATGACGTTACCATTCCTCTTTTTGGGACTAGGGCGCGGCGAGCGACGCGCCGTCCCCCCTTTCCATCTGACTGTCTCCATCCAAGCGGGGACCAGCGTGACCAGCAGGTCCTTCATTACAGTCACCCAGAGGCTGATGACGCCGGTCTTGCCGCTCTTGCTCAGGCCGCGGCGCGAAAGGTCGCGGAAGGCGAGCACCATCGCACCGCGATACTGCATGCGGAATGATCGAGGGTAAAGGAATAGCAGACTCCGAAACACTCTCTCCGAGAGGCCCGCACCTTCGACAGGATTCGGCGTCATCAAACGGTCTCTTGGCCGTGAATGATGTTCTTCGCCCTGGCGTACTCCACGATCTCCGCCAGCGTTTCGGCTTCGTGTTTGAGCACCCGGCGACCCAGATCGGTAATCCGATAGTATCGCCGCCGTTCATCATCGATCTCCGGGTCGGGACGCTCATCTGTCTCCACGATCATCCCTACTTCCTGAAGCCGGCCGATCGCCCAATACAGGGAGCCGGGGCCGAGTCGGAGACGCTCACCCGTTCGCTCGGCGACCTCCCGCATGATGGCATATCCGTGTCGCTCGCCATCTACCATGGTGAGCAGGATGTGGAACAGGGTCGGGGTCATCCGGACGGGAGACTTGAGGCCCTCTGGAACTGGTGCCATTGGCTCCTTCCCTGGTGTGAGGCTGATGCTACAGAAATTGCTATATCAACTACTGTAGTAGAGGGGGGAAAGTTTCAGTTGCCATTTAAGCATTCGCTAATATATTTTAGCCATGTCTCGAGCTCCCGCCCATACCACGGCTTTCCACGCAGTCGCCGATCCCACGCGGCGGGCAATACTGGAACTCCTCAGAGACCGCGAGCAGGCCGCCTCAGAGCTGACTGAGCCCTTCGAAACGAGCCAGTCGGCCGTGTCACAGCACCTGGCGGTCCTGCGTCGGGCCAAGCTCGTCACGCGGCGACGCGACGGGAGGCGTCAGCTGTATTCCGTTTGCCCAGAGCCGCTCAGGGCAGTGGCAGATTGGATTGCCCAGTTCGACCAGTTCTGGGATCAGAAGACCGACGACCTGGAGAAGTAACTGGAAGAAGGCCCCTGAGTGAGCTCAGTCGCCGGCGTCTGCCGGTTGGTTATCGTGGCTCTTGATCAGGCTTGGGATCTACGAGGCTGATGAGCGTATGACCGGGCTTGAGGCTCGACACCTGCTCCGCATCGAAGACCAGCAGCTCCCCCGACTCCTTAACCGCAAAGAGCGGGAGGGCAGTCTTGCCGTAATGGGCGCGGAAGTCGTCGTAGTCGAACTCCTCGGTGAGCCCCGTCTGTTTCACCACCGCCCCGCGCTCGTGTCGGGTGGCCAACGTCGAGTAACTCGTCTCGCGTTCAAAGAGCAATCGGCCGCGGAGCCGAGGCGCTATTTGCCGGGGTCTCGTGCCGCGCTCAGCCGGCTCTGGCACGAGCTGGAAGATCCGGGCGCGCCCAAACACTTCCCGGAAATGGAGAACTGCGAGGGAATTCACCTCGTCGTTCGAGGTCATTGCCAGCAGACCTCCGATGCCCTCTAGTTCCAGCTCGTCCATCACATGCTCGGACAGCACGTTCCCGTAGTGCGCGTTGAGGCCCATGCTCTTCGCGGCAGCGTAGTTGGACCAGTTGGCATCGACCAGCACGACCTTGATGTTCTGATCTTGGAGAGCCCGTGCGATATCTCGCGCCCAAGCGCTCGCGCCCAGCAGGATTTGCCCCTGCGGATTTGGTGATGCCACTCCGAGCCAGCGTGCCACTGGAGCCGCTGTAAAGCCATACACACCGACGGTGCCGACGATCACGACGAACGTAATCGGAGCCAATGCTTCTCCCGACAGATAACCCGCGTCGGCAAGCTCCAGAGCAAATAGCGACGCCACCGCCGCGGCAATGACTCCGCGAGGCGCCAAGACGCCGAGGAACACGCGCTCGCGCCACGTGAGAACGGACCCCCACGTCGACAGTGCAACAGCGGCAGGACGCACGACCAGAATCAGAACGGCCAGAAACAGCAGATTGGCCGGATTAGTGTATGCTGGATTCGTCAACGGCAGGCGGGCGGCCAATATGATGAACAGTGCAGAAATCAACAGCACTCTCAGGTTTTCTTTGAATTCGACGATGCGGTGAACGGTGACAGTCTTTTGACTCGCCAGGGCGCTACCCATGATCGTCACAGCCAAGAGCCCCGACTCCGTTTGCACGAAGTTAGATGATGAATGAACCCCGAGGACCACACCAAGCGTTACGGCGCTCTGCAAGAAGTCCGGCACCCAATAGTGTTTGAGCAGGAGCACAACCAGTCCGGCGCCGAGCAGCCCAAGAGCGGTTCCCGCCAGCATCGCCTTGAGGATTCCGGCCGCAGCATGAACAACTCCCTGCTCCACACCGCCCGACACGACGACCTCGAACACGAGAACCGCAAGGATGACCCCGATGGGATCATTGACGATGCCCTCCCACTTGATGGCCGATCCCACCCGCGCGGAGGGCCGTATGTGTCGCAACATGGGAACGATCACAGTGGGGCCAGTCACGACGAGGATTGCCCCGAGCAAAGCTGCCATCCCTGCGTCCAGTCCCAGAACCGCGTAGCCCAACCATCCGACAGCAAGCCATGTGAAGAGGACCCCAACGGTAACGAGATTCCGAACGACACTACCGATCACCTTGAGCTCGGCGATGTCCAGGGAGAGACCGCCCTCAAAGAGAATGATGGCCACCGACAGCGAGACCAGAGGAAACAGCAGATCCCCGAACATCGCGTCGGGGTCGATGAACCCGGTGACGGAACCGGCCAGAAAGCCGGCAAGTAGCAGGAAAGGGATGGCCGGGAGCTTGAGACGCCACGACACCCACTGTGCACCCACGCCAAGGATCACCACACCTGCCAGGCCAACCAGCAAACTCTCCAAGGTGTTTCCCCTATGGGATTCTGATCGTTGGGGCTGGAGCCGTCACGGTAGTCGACGACAGCACAGCCGAGTCAGGATTCAAGGACCGGTGCTGGGGGAGGAGTAATTATAGGTGGGAGGTAGTGCTCCTCACCAGCTGCCGGGGGGACTGGCGCGCCCGATAGCGTCCCGACATCGTTATCGGGAGAATTGCGAAGGCGACATGCCGCGGAGCAACGGCTCTCGAGCACTCGAAGTTCTCAAGGAGGGACCCCATGGCAACGATCGAGGTCGTCAAAGGGGACATCACGCAACAGAACGTCGACGCAATCGTCAACGCTGCCAACACGACGCTGTTAGGGGGCGGGGGTGTGGACGGCGCCATTCATCGCGCAGCAAAACGTTGGGTGGCTGCGCCACTGGTGACGCCAAAATCACCAAGGGATACGAGCTCCAGGCCAAATGGGTGATTCACACTGTGGGGCCAGTCTGGAGTGGAGGCAAACGCGGAGAGCCGGAGCGCCTGAGAGGTTGCTACCAGCGCTCTCTGGCTCTGGCTGCGGAAAACGGGATTGCATCGAT
>JBDHDY010000155.1:0-7387 GCA_039591275.1 Gemmatimonadota bacterium
CCCATCGGGGGCCGTTATCTTGGAGGTTCGGGAGGGCTAGACCTAACTGGTAAGGCAGCGGTCTTGAAAACCGCCGGGAGCAATCCCTTGGGGGTTCGAGTCCCCCGCCCTCCGTGGTAGTTCGGGCTTTCTCCATACTTCGTCCGCCCTTCTTGGGAAGGTTCTTGGGAAGGTTTCGCCGCCAGGGTACGCTTCGCGTCGAGTCCCCGCCCTCCGTTGTAGCTATCAACCGTCAGCTAACAACTGACAACTCCCGCTGACCATCGCGAAGTCGCCGAATCCGAAGCGCTACGCTCGCATTAAAAGGTTGCACGCTCGCGCTCCCGTGACACATTGGCGAGAAGAATCTTCCCGTCGGTAGCCTCCCGGCCTCCGCCGCCCGACAGACGCCGTAGTGTGACGCCCGCCTGACGACGAGACCGAGGGCCACACCATGCAGGTCGGTCACGACCGGGAGCGTACGATGCGTCGACTGCACCACTCACTTGCCTTCGTCTGCCTTTCAGTCTTGGCCCTGATGACGCCGCAGCTGTCGGCGCAAGCATCCAAGGTTGCGGACGTGCCCAGTGGGGGTTCGATCCCTTTCGCGGTATCACCGGACGGCAAGCTCTTCGCTGAGATGGGGACGGGCATGGCGTTCGGGAACCTCGTGGTCCGCGATCTGGAGACCGATGAGATCCGCAGTCTAACCAGGACGCAGTTGCCGCAAGCAGTGGTCGCCGCCGTGTTCTCACCGGACGGTGAACGGATCGGCTACTCCTGGCAGAATGAGGATGGCTCCATCGACATTCGGGTGGTTGAGGTCAGCGGATCCGAGCCGCGCATTCTCTACCGAGACCAGGACGTGCGATACGCGGTGCCGAAGGCCTGGTCCCCAGATGGGCAGCAGCTCTTGGTGGTGACGTTGCGGACGGACTCGACTGGTCATGTCGGACTCGTCTCAGCATCAGACGGCTCATTCGAAGAGCTGATGTCGATGGAGGTTCACCCCCGGCTGCAGATCCCATCGAGTCCGGTCTGGGGCGAGTCTCCCAGGACGATGGCATTCTCACCGGATGGCCGTTTCATCGCCTACGATCTGTCGGAACGCAGCAATGCTCCGAACCATGACATTCGCATCCTCGCCGCCGATGGGACCGGCCAGGGCATCCTCGTGCAGCACTCGGCAGACGACCGGCTGCTCGGCTGGACTCCGGATGGCCGCGGCATCGTGTTCGCGAGCGACCGCGCTGGCTCCGTAGACCTGTGGCGGCTCCCCGTAACGGACGGTGGAACTCAGGGCGACCCCGAAGTGCTTGTCACGGACGTGGGTCCACACGACCCATCGACCTACACACAAGACGGCTCCTACTACTATCTCGTCCGTGGCGGGCGGTGTGCCCTCTACCTGATGGATCTGCAGACAGATTCCCTCGACCTCCTGTACACCCCCCGGCTCATAGCTCCGGCGTTCCACACGAGCGGCGTGGACTGGTCACCAGACGGCCAACGCCTTGCCTATGTGGCTCCGGCGGGCGGCGTGTCGCCCAGAGCGTGGACCGTGGCCATACGGTCTCTCGAGACCGGCGCGGTGCGCACCCTACCGCAGGATGTCGACATCCTGCATCGACTGTACCCACAATGGTCCCCTGATGGCCGATCGCTCCTGGCCAACGGCTGGGATCCGATGGCACCGCCCGGTGAGCTGGTGTATCGCATCGACGTCGAGACGGGAGCGCGGACAACAATTACGAGTACCCCTTCGCTCTGGGAGCGCATGATTGAGTGGGTTGGGTGGGCAGGAGACGGAGAAGCCGTCACCTATGTGGTTCCGCCGGGGTACTCCGGCACCGCACGTGTGATACGGTTCGACCCGGAGTTCGGCGAGGAAACAGAACTGCTCGCCCGCACGGTGCCGCCGTACCCGTACGGGCATAACATGTCACCGGACGGTCGCTATATAGCGCTCGGACTCTACAGCCATGGAGAACCAGCGTCGACGCTGGAAATCGTCTCAGAGTCAGGCGAGTCACATGAGCTTCCCGGCGCGTGGGGTCCGCCGCTGTGGTTTCCTGACTCACGCCGGTTCTTGTACCTCGCAGGAAACGATCTATGGTTGGCGTCGGTGGACGGAGCGCAACTGCGCCACCTCGGGACGATCGAACTGCCAACAGGGATGGAGATCTCGGCAGGTAGTGTCCATCCCGACGGAACGTATCTCGCCGCGATCGCGGCGGAGCCGTTCCACTACGAGATGTGGCGAACACAGAATCTGCATCGTTAGAGTGGCTCACGAGACTCGTACCGGCGGACGCCCGCCTGACGACGAAGATAGGTGGGCCGCCGAGCGTTTGACCGTCACAGGTTTTTGTGACGTGACGCGATCTCACGCAACATGGAGGTGGAGCCCGTGTTGAGGTCAACAGGAACGATCGTGGTAACTGCGGTCTGGGGACTGTCGATCCTCCCATTGGAGGCTGCTGCACAGGGTGGGCCAGAGGCGCGTGTAGCCATTGCGCTCTCCGACGTCACAGTCGTGGACTTGGTTACGGGCGAGCTACTGCAGCAGATGACCGTACTGATCAGGGGAAACCGTATTGCTTCGGTGGGGCCGGCCAGCAGGCCCCCGGAAGTCGATTCCGTGATCCAGATCGACGCGAGTGGCAAGTTCCTAATCCCGGGCCTGTGGGACATGCACGTGCATTTGTTCAGCAACGTCGATCGGCCGGGGACCGACAACGCTGACCGATACTTCCCGATGTTCATCGCCAATGGTGTGACAGGTGTCCGCGATATGTGGACTGACCTGGAAGACCTGCAAGTGGTTCGAAGATGGAGAGAGGAGACTGCGAGCGGAATGCTCATTGGACCCCGCATCGTTGCCACGAGCACGATACTGGACGGTCCGGACCCGAGCTACGAGAACAGCCTTGCGATCGGCACAGCTCAGGAAGCACGACGAGTCGTGGATTCATTGGTGGCCAGCGGGGCAGAGTTCATCAAAGTGTACGAGAGACTGCCGCAAGACGTGTACTTCGCGATTGCCGAGCGATCCCGCGACTTGGCGACACCGTTTGGGGGACATCTTCCGCTGGGCGTTGATGCAGCAAATGCGTCCGACGCCGGGCAGAAGAGCATGGAGCATCTACTCCAAATGCGGGAGATGTGCTTGCCAGAGCGAGGTCAGTTCGTGGCTGAATATCGTCGCCGCGCTAGTAGCGACTTCCCCGAAGTTTCATCCAGCGCCGGGCAGTGGGCACAGGATGAACTGCGCAAGTCCTATGCATCAGAATACTGTGCAGGAGTCCTTCAGAGGCTCAGAGAGAACCAAACTTGGCAAGTTCCAACGTTGGTCTTGACCCGGGCCCGGGATGTACTGCTGAGGGACAGTTCTGTTTTGAACGACCCGAGACTCAGGTTTGTCCCTAATGCTACTCGCCGGAGCTGGGCGCGGGAAACGGGGGGTGGCCCGGCCGGTTGGCAGCTTTTCCGTACGTACTCGCGCTTGGTCCCTGTGCTACACGCGCATGGTGTGCCCATTCTAGTCGGCACAGACATTGGCAGCTGGTATCTGTACGCCGGCTTCAGTGTGCACGACGAAATGGAGTTGCTAGTCGACGAGGGTAAGCTCAGTCCCCTAGCCTCGCTGCAAGCAGCGACGTTGAACGCGGCCCGGTACCTGAATGCACTCGACTCGCTTGGCACGATCAACGAGGGCAAGATCGCCGACCTCGTTGTGCTCGACGCGAATCCGCTTGAGGATATCAGCAACACCCAAAGGATCCACGCCGTCGTGCTGGATGGGCGATACTTCAATCGCACCGCCCTCGATTCCATGCTGGTGACAGCCGAAGAGTTGGCGCGGGGGGAGAGAAAGCCGGCACCCCAGTAGAATCGGGTCAGGGTGAGTTAGGAGCGTACCCAAGGGTCCTTGGGATTCTCTGTGACAATTCGCGTTACAATGCGTCAGCCGCCTCGAAAACCGTGGCCCACAGCCGGCGCTTGGGAAGGCTTTTGGTAAGGTTTCGGCGCCAGCGTGCGCTTCGCGTCGAGTCGCCCACCCCCGCGTCGCAGTATTCAGTCTTCACTCATCAGTCATCGGTTACAAACATCCAGCGTCAGCTGACAACTGACACCTGTCCACCGAGGACACGGGCCGCACACCGAATCCAAACCGAGACACTCGCATTAAGAGCTTGCACCCTCCCGCTCCCGTGACACATTGGCAAGACGAATACTCCCGTCGGTGGCCTCCCGGCCTCCGCCGCCCGACAGACGCCGCAGGACGACGCCCGCCTGACGACGAAGACCGTGAGGCCAAGACCGGCACACCCAAGCATCGTAACTGCGGGGCAATTGGCCCACTGCATATTATCTCGTTTTGAAGCAGCACCATCCACCAAGGAGAGCACCATGCGTCACGTAGCCTCCTCAGGCGTATGCCTGACCGTTGCCATCCTGTTTCTATGGGTGTTGCCAACTCAAACCGTGGCGCAACAGACGGCAGGGCCAGAACACCAGCGTCTCAGCTCCTTGGTGGGCGAATGGACCTATGAGGACTCCTATGAGACCGGCACATCGGTGTGTGAATGGCTTGGCACCACTTTCGTTGTATGCCAACAGGTCTTCACGGAACCCTCTGGCACCACGGTTCCTGTCCTCCACGTGTACGGCTACGACGCCGATGAGGAGGCGTACACGATGTACAGCTTCTACGGGCGCACCTTCGGCTGGGGGTCTTCTGCGTCGGCAATGGGCTGGGTCGAGGATAACACGTGGACGTTCGTCTGGGCTGACAATCCCGTGAGCTTGATGCGATTGACTATGCTCGAGGAAAAGCCGTCTTCCGTTTCACTCAAGTGGGAGTATTCCCGCAAGGGTGGTCCGTGGCAGGCGGCGAATGAGGCAACACTGACCAGGGTCAAGTAACTGGGCCAAGTGAGGAGAAGACGCGCGGCTCCTTCGGAGCCGCGCGTCTCTCGCCTCCTGACCTCAGAAGATCGAACCATGAGACGCCACACTCTGCTCCCGGTTCTCGTCGTGCTCTGCTCCGCGTGCGGTGATCGGGCCGTCGAGTTCGGGCTTCCACCTACGACTGTCGTCGACATCGTCGCCGACACGTTGCACGGTGAGGTCGTGGAGGACCCGTATCGCTGGCTCGAGGACGGTGACTCGCCGGAAACTCTGGCGTGGATTGACGCGCAGAGCCACTACACCGACCTGATCTTCGCTCAAGTACAAGGGCGAGGGGATCTGACGCCGCTGGTCACGTCGCTCCTGAGAAGAGGCTGGAAGGACTCGCCGGTCGAAAAAGGTGGACGTTACTTCTACGGAATGCAGCGCGCGGAGGATGATCTTCCGATCATCTACTACCGGGACGGTTACACGGGTGAGGACCGTGTCCTCATCGATCCACATGGGATGAGCGAGGACCATTCGATCAGCGTCTCGCTACCGCAGCCGCTCAACTGCCCCGTCTGTCGCCCGCTCCAGAGGCAGAACGCGATCTCCGATGACGGCAAGCTGATGGTCTACGCGGTCAAGCACGGTGGGGCGGCCGATGTCGAACTGCGAATCAGAGATGTGGACACGGGCGAGGATCTGCCCGATGTCCTTCCGCCGGCCAATTACATGAGCATCCAGTTCACGCCGGATAACACTGGCCTCTACTACGCCGTGAGGGCGACGGAGAAGCCGCGCGTCTGGTACCATGCGCTTGGGACGGACGTCTCAGAGGGCAGGGAGATCTTCGGCGAGGGCTACGGAATAGCCGATGTCCCGTTCGCGGAGCTGTCACCAGACGGGAAGTGGTTGCTGGTCGGTGCGTGGCGCGCCAATGCCGGGGCAATGGAGCTTCACCTGAAAGACTTGGAAAGTGATGGCGAGTGGATCCCGATCGGCACGGAGGGCGTTACCGTTGGCGGCTTCGCCGGCGACAAGTTGCTCCTCACCACAACCATTGGGATGGAAACGAGCGGCGTGCCGATGCCCAACCGACGCGTCGTGGTGGCCGATCTCGCGAGCCCGCAAGTTGAGCACTGGGTAGAGCTTGTTCCTGCGCCCGAAGATGCGGAGATCCGGGGCGCCGCCGGAGTCGGAGGTTACTACTTCGTCGCCTCCATCAAAGACGGGCAACCAAGCGTTACGCAATACGATACGGCGGGCACGCTCGTGCGCGAAATCGGGTTCGGTGCCCTGGGCACGGTGTTCGGACCGGCCGGCGAGTGGGACAAGAACGAGGCGTTCGCTGTCTTTACCTCGTTCCACGTGCCGAACACCGAGTATCGGATTGACGTGGAGACAGGCGAGACCGCCGTGTGGTTCGCGCCCGATGTGTCCATCGACCCGGCGTCCATCGACGTGAAACGAGCGCAGTTCGCCGGGAAGGACGGCCGAATGTTCCCGATGTTCATTGTCCACGAGAAGGGTCTGGAGTTGGACGGCGACCGACCAACCTTCTTAGTCGGCTACCCCGGCCGTGGCTATCCTCCCGCCTTCTGGCCGCAGGCAGTGCTGTTCATAAACATGGGCGGTGTGTTTGCCCTGGCGAGCCCGCGGGGGGGCAGCCGGGAGGCGGTCGTCGGCAGCGACTATGGCAACGCATCCGACGATTTCATCGCGGCCGCCGAGTACCTAATCGATGAAGGCTACACGCGGCCTTCGCGATTGGCGCTCATGGGGAGTTCGTGGGGTGGTCTGCTGGCAGCGAATGCACTGCGCCGACGCCCAGAGCTGTTCCGCGCCGTGGTCTGCGGGTATCCGCTCACGGACATGATCCGATACCACCACTTCGAGGACGCGGCGCGCGCTCTGTATCTCTTCGGCAGCGTGGAGAACCCTGAGCAGTTCCGGTACATCAAAGCGCACTCGCCCTACCACAACGCGGTGGAGGGAACGCCGTACCCGGTGACGTTGTTTGTTGCCAGCGACGACGATCCCTCGGTGAACCCGCTGCACGCGAGGAAGATGACCGCAATGGTTCAGGCAACGAACGCGGGAGAGAACCCGATCATGCTGCGCTACCACACTAAGGCTGGCCACGGGGGAGGCTTGCCGCTCAGCAAAGAGATAGAGGAAATGGTGGACCTCTTCACGTTTCTGCGCTGGCAGGTCGGGGGAAAGTAGAGTTCGCCAGGAGCGGAGTAACACTGGAGACGTTGTCGGCCGCTTGGGAAGGTTTTTGGGAAGGTCTTACTGCAAACAGATGCAAAGGAATGCAAAGGAATGAAAAAGCTCAGGCGTCTAACCGCCCGCTACTGCAACGATTTGCAAAAGAAAGCAACGAAAAGCAAAGACTCGCCAAGAACTTGAAAACCGCCGGGAGCAATCCCTTGGGGGTTCGAGTCCCCCGCCCTCCGCTCAACGCGGGGACGGTATTCACCGACCCCGCGTCTTCGCGTCAGGCCCG
>JBDHDY010000156.1:0-7356 GCA_039591275.1 Gemmatimonadota bacterium
ACGTTCACGATCTTTTCGGAGAGTTCCGTCACTTCGGCGAAACTCGTCAGGCGATGCTCGATCGCAGATGCGAGCATCTGCGAGTTAGCGTGCGCGGCAAACACTTTGCGCAGCACGTTGGATGCCGCGCGGCCCGCGTCTCGCTCCGTGATTCGATGTGAGATCCCGGCGCCCTCGACTTTCCCGATCACTCGATCGGGATCGGCGGGCGCCATCGTCAGCGTGTCGATCATTTGCTCGGGGATCGGCGCGATTTCCTGGCTGGTGTTCGCGTCGATAACGGTGGTCTGATTCTTGCTCTTGGTCATGGCTTGATCCTTGTCTTCTCTTCAGTTGTCAATGGTCGCACCACCCCCCAGGACCATCCCAAGGGTAGGTGCTACACCGTGTAGGTGTCCGACGTACAATACGGCGTGGGCTGTGTCGGTCAGGCCACGAAGGATCGGCCGCTGGGCGCCCTGAGCCGCCCCGTGCCGCCGTCCAAGGCCCGCGACCTGTCGGTCATGGGGGCCCGGGAGTGGCCGTACGGGGCGCCATTCAGACGCCTGCGGGATGTAAGACCCGGACCTACCCCGGCGCACAACGTCATACACCCGGCCGCGCCCCAGGGGGCGGGCCGGTAACGCATCGCGTCAGAACGGGACTCGGGAGACACCGCACTGGGGTAATGCAGGGGCCGTGCCAGGAATTCGTCAAGTGATACCGGGGGGTTAGCCGGGAATGGCCTCCGGATTGAGACAGGCTGGCACGATCTGACCGGGAAAACGACAATCCGGACCGGGAGTGGATTTCCAATCCGGATTAGTTTGAGACTCGCAAGACTTACACGACCCCACATGTGGTTGGCACAACCCTTGCATAACCAATCCGGATTGGTCTGGGGTGGGCCCGAGTGGGGGCTGTGGGCCATTGTATCACAGGGTGCGCGACCTGGGCGGGCGGGCGCGGGCCGCCAGGGTGCGGGCCAGGGTGCGCGAGCAGGCCACGTCGACCGGGACCTGGCGGCCGATCGGCTGGTTCATGCCTCGTCAAATGCACGCACTGCTCGCGTCTCGGTGGCTCGTTTCGCGGGCCGCGGACCCCGGGGCCCCATATGGGGCTGGGAAACGGCCTGGAAATGGCAGTGTTACACCGGGTGAAACTCACGGCAAACGCCCAGGGCGCCTTGCATGTTGCGAGTCGCAATTGTTACGGTGCCCTCGCACTTGTCGAAGGGAGCATGATGAAGCACGACGACGTCGCCGAGCCCGAGAACGAGGCGCATATGGCGGCCGACATTGAGGTCTCGGTAGGGATGGTTCCGATCGCGCACGACGGCGGCCCCACTCCGGGGTACGGGCAGCTCGGCGAACCTGACAGCGCGCCAGCGTTCGATGCGGAAAACTGCATCTGCATGCGCGACTGCCGTTACTACTTCGAGACCAAGGCCCACTTCGAGCACGGCAACCGCGGGACCTACGCAGCCGGCAGTGGGCCGGTGCAGTTCAAGCGCGCCTGCAAAGCAATCCCTGGTGTGTGGCTCGAGATATCTGGTGACGCACCAGTGCTCGAATGCAACCAGTGGGACCCGCTCAGCATTCACGAGACGGGCGAGCTCGACCGTCGACGGGCGGGTTACTACGCGCTCAACCCCGACCATGAGCCACCCGAGATCGTCGAGGACCTCGACCTGGGTGACGAAATCAACGACGTCGTACGCGACCCCGACCCCGACCAGGAGAACTGATGGACCAAATCATGGAGACCGAAGTGCTCGTCAGCGAAATCGAGCGAGCCCAGCAGCGGCTTTCCGACGCCCCGATCATCGACCAGAAGAAGGAGTTCGTCGACAACGTCTACCCGCTGCTCAAGTTGATCGTGCAGAGCCACGGCGTCCGCCTTGACCAGGCCGAGGGGGCGCTTGGCGAGCTGATCCAGGGTAGCGAGTCGATTATCACCCCCGAGCTTGGGGATCGCATCCGCGGCAGCCTAGCGCTCGGCATCGAACTCGCCACGGCAGTTCTGGCAACCACCAACGCCGGCCACGACGACAACAAGCTCGTTGCACTCGCTCGCGCTTATCACGAGGCCGCTACTATCACCACGCAGGTTGTCGAGGAGTACACGATGTACGACGACGACGACGAAGACGACGACGAAGGGGAGAGTGAGCCCGCACCTGCACCCGCCGAGGCCTCGCCGATTGCCGAGGCCGTGGCAGAGCCGCCGGTCGAGGAGGTGACGCTGTGAGTCCGCACATCGAAACCGCAAAGCCGGCACCCGCCGAAGAGGTCGGTGAGTTCTTTGAAGCACCAGAGGAGGTCGAGGCCGAGGAGGTCGAGGAGGTCGAAGAAGAAGAAGAGGCCGAGCCGGAACCAGAGGAGGAGGCGCGGGCGACGGCGGCCGAGCTTGCCGCCGATCGCGCCCGTGCGATCGCGGCCGCAGAAACTCGCCACGCAGCGTCCCTGGTGGGCAAGCCGGATCAGAAGGCCGAGATCGAGGACAAGGAGTCCGTCTACGACTGGCTCTCAGCCTTCGGCGATCACGGCGAGATCATCGTCACGCTCAATCGTACCTCTCCGAAAAACTGGGGAGGCGTGCAGACGTCCGGCATGCTGGGCAACTACGACATGGACCTCAACGAAGAGGCCATCTACGCCGAGCACGGCGGCGGGAAGTTCCAGCTCAAGGTCTATCGCAAAAACGCCAAGGGTCGTCGCGAGTATGTCAACGCCAGAACCTTCGAGATCGCTGGCGCACCGAAACTCGAAAAGCTCAGGGGCGCTGCTGCCACGACCGGTGGCAACGAGAACCCGACCCTCGCCGGCAAGGCGATGGACGCGCTCGCGGCTGTGGCAGAGTCCGAGCGACGGGCCGCGGCCGAGGCTCGTGCGGCCGGCAACAACAACCAGGGAATGGATCTCGCAGCCATGCAAGCACTCAACGCCCCGCTGCTCGCCCAGATCCAGTCGCTCAGCGAACAGAACGTCGCTCTCCAGGCGCGGATCTTCGAGATGGCGAACAAGCCCGCCGACAATTCGAGCCAGGACAAGCTGTTCGACATCATGTCGAACAAGGAGACGTCGCACGGCAACGACATCCAGGCGATTCGCGCCAGCCACGATTCTGAGTTGCGGCAGATGCGTGAGTTCAACCGCGAGGAGATCAAGCGGCGTGATGCACGGTTTGAAAAGGAACTCGACCACGCTCGTCTCGCATCCACCCGCGAGATTGAGACTCTCAAACTTGCGCACGCTCAGGCGATGGAGAGCCAGCGGCTCGGTTACGACATGCGCATCGACTCCCTCAAGGAGACGCAGAAGCGTATTGACCGCGAGCTTAGCGAGGCACGCACCGAGGTCATCGCCTTGCGCGCCAAAAAGGAGCTGTCGCCGCTCGAGCAAATGCAGGGCGTCGTCGAGCTCAAGAACGCCTTCGCGGCGCTCGGGCCCGAGGAGGCAGAGCCCAAGAGCGTGTGGGAGAAGGCCGCCGAAGGTGCCGCCCCACTTATCGAGGCGGCTGCCATGCGGCTCGCTGGCGCTGGCGGCGGAGAGCAGGTGCAAGCCCAGGAGGCCGAGGACCCCATGGTGCAGGTCACCCTCACCGACGGTCGCGTGACCCATATGCCACGCAGTCAGGCGCTCAGGCTTCGGGCGCAAGCGGAGCAGCAGCAGGCCCAACATCAGGAGGCTGTCGCCCAGGGCACTGCCATCAACATCGACGAGGCCTCGATCAAGTTGGCCACGGGGTACATGGAAAATGCCTTCAGTAACGGCATTTCGCCCGAAGTGTTCGCAAATTCGGCCCGCTCGAGCATTCCGGGGCCGATTCTTGACCACCTCAAGCAGCACGGCGTTGACGTGTTCCTCGATTCCGTGAGTAAAATAGACGCCTCAAGTCGTCTTGCGACCGTAGATGGGCGCAACTATGTCCGACAAGTGGCAAGCTACCTACTCCGAGGCACAGCCGAGGTACCAAGCTCTCCGTAGAACCGAAGTGTATTGCTCGCAGGGGGTCATCGACCCGATCGCATAGAACTGTCGTCGTTCCGCGGAGCGGGACACACAGTTAACATCGTGAAGAGGGCGGCTCTGAAATCTCAGGGCCACTACGCAGTCCGCCAACTTGCGGAGGCGATCACGAGCGGTTTGCCTTCGAAGGCCTACGTCGACGAGTACATCGCCATCTATTACTATGTGCTCACGCACACTCGGTACATGCGCGACCCGCGCACCGTCGAGCTGGTACGCGACCCCTGGCTGATCGCCAAGGAGATACTCGCCGGCGGCATGCCAGCGGTCGACTGCGACGACCTGACCGCGCTTCTGTGCGCCCTGGTGCTTGCGGTCGGTGGCCAGTGCCGCATCGTCACTGTCGCGTTCCGCCACATGCACCACAACGGCGTGCGACAGTTTTCGCACGTTTTCGCCGAGGCCCGCGAGCCCACGACGGGCAAGTGGATCGTTCTCGATCCGGTTGCCGCAGACCACACTCGATCCATGCTGAGACGCAGCAAGGCCGCCAAGATTTGGCCGGTCGCATAGGAGAGCAATGCCATTTCTGAAGAAAACCCATCCCTGGAACGGCGGCTATGCGATCCCGAAGTACGTACTGTCCGAGCCGCCCGGGTTCGGAACCCACACCACCAAGTACACTCCACGCGGCACCATCAGCCCGATGACCGCTCGCGCTCCGACGTTCCAGTCGGGCTACGCGGTCCCGAAGTACATCCACGAGGAGCCGATTGGGCGCGGCGTCTTCGTCACCAAGCAGCTCCCGAGAAAGACCATCTCGACCACCGTTCCGAGCATGTTTGCCACGGGGAACTACGAGGCCGTCGGCGCGGACTACCCGGACTGGGCGCTCGAAAACATTGTCGCGTTTATCAAAAACGAGCGCCGTCGCGGGATGAACGACAAAAGCATTGTCGAGCGACTATCAGAGAAGGATGCCACCACCAAGCACAAGCTCGGATACGTGGGCTGCACGAACGGGTGCCCCCCCGATCTGATTGCTGACGCCTTTGCTGCGATCGAGGGAGCGAAGGCGGCAGGCGGCGGTTTCCCGATCGTCCCCGCCGTGATCGCCGCCGGCGTCCTTTGGTGGGCGATGAAGAGGACGCGATAGCGATGTACCAGCCTGTCGGCGCACAGGACCTTCCCCTCGATCTTGCGGCTCGCAAAATCGTAGGGACGAAGGACGATCCGATCGCGGCGTTCGGCCAGCGCATCTCCGAGACGATCATGGACAAGATCTGGGCGGTGCCGCCGGACGACCGCGCCCCCGTCCTGATGGCGACCCTCGATGCCATCAACCCCCAGCTCTACGGCGTAGTCGACGAGAAGGCCAAGCGGTACATGGCCGAGAAGGGCTACAGCGCTCGCGTGGCGCTGAAGCACGCCCTGGCTGCGGCGTTCGCCAACGATCTGCTCAGCGACTTCATTCGCGCCGGCAAGACCCGCAACCTGTCCCTGTCGGGCAGCCTCGCGCTCGGCTGCTACGGCGGCCGAGCTCAGGCGCGCGCCCTCGGTCGCTACGCCCAGGCGCTCGGCGTCATCACGTCCGGCGTCCGCGACCACCGCGGCCAGGACCAGCCTGGCGTTCCTATCGGGACAGTGCCGCCGACGCAGGGAAAGATTCGCACGCTCCAGGTCGGACCGTTCATGTTCTACGACGATGTCACCTGGGATCGGTCGACCGCGTACCACGGCACGAGAAGGCTTCCCGCGTCATGGCAGACGTTCTTCCGTAACGAGGAGACCCGACTCGGCTTCGTGGTTCCGTTCGGAACTGTCGCGGCGTCGAGCATCGGGGTCGACAAGTGGCTCGGCTGGCCGGCGAGCAAGCGCGTGATGCCGAACTACTTCAATGGCAGCGTGCCGATCATCAAGTTCACGCACCCGAAGACAGGGGTCAAGTTCGGCGTCTACCTGGAGGCGACCACCGAGAAGTTCTCAGCGGTCATGAAGAAGGTGCCGACCAGCAAGTCTTGGTACAAAAGGTTGTGGGGCGCGCTCAAGTCGCTGCCTGGCAAGATCCTCGACTTCGCCGTCGATGTCATCGAGAAGGTCGGTGACATGGCGTGCAAGGTCGTCTCGAACCCCGCAGGGCAGATCGCCGCCGCCGGCGGCGCCGTTGCGGCCGGCGCGCCACCTGACGCGGCCGTCATGGGGACGCAGATCGCCGCTGGTCTGTGCGCCAGCAACCCCACGCCGACCCCAGACACCGGGCCGTTGATGCGAAAAGGGCTACCGTTCTGGGCTATCCCTGTTGCCGCCCTGGTCGGTGTGGGCGTGCTCACCGTAGCCCTCAAGAAGAAGAGGAGATAGCCATGGATTTGTCCCGTGTATCCGGCGCCGGCATGCCCGACGTGCTCGAGCAACTCAAAAAGCTCGGCCTCAACCAGGTCACCGCCTCGATGGCCATTCCTTATATGTGGTTCACGCCGGCCACGAGCGATCCGTACTCGCCCGTCGTCATCCTGATCGTGCGCGGCGCCCAGAATGGGCTCAGGCGTCTCGGCATCCAAACTCGCGGCGATGGCTTCATCGATCGCGCAACCTCCAACGCGTTTACTCGCATCGCTGGCGCCCACTGGAAGGGCAAGGCCTGGGTGCAGGTCTACAGCGACATCATCGACACGATCGAAGGCCGGGCCCCGCTCGCGCCGAAGGGGAACAGCATGACATACAGCACAGGTCTCGGGAACCACGACTACCACGGCATGGGCCACAACTACCATGGCCGCTACGGCAGCCTTGGTGCGACATTCGAACCCGGCGAGGGTACGAGTTTTGTGAATCGCAACGGCATCTGCGTCCCGCTGAAGGGTCCGGCCGACGACATCACGATCAACCTGCGCGCCC
The DNA here is from genome assembly GCA_039591275.1 of Gemmatimonadota bacterium. Taxonomy (GTDB): domain Bacteria; phylum Gemmatimonadota; class Gemmatimonadetes; order Gemmatimonadales; family GWC2-71-9; genus JBDHDY01. Next base: position 6,846 of record JBDHDY010000156.1, read on the forward strand.
ACAAGGAATTGCAGCGGCAGGTCAACCGCAACATGTCGAAGCTCGGTGGCAAGCTCATTGCCGAAGACGGCGACATCGGGCCACTCACCGTGTCGGCGGTTCACACCGTCTTTGCGGCGAAGGGGCGAAGCATCAGTGGCGGCTGCTCGCACATCGCTACCATGATCGGTGGTCTCACAAACGATTTGCGGGGCTACGCCGACAGCCTGGGCGCCAAGGACAAGCCACTGGGCGTCCCGAGCGGCGGCCCATCTCGCGTTGTCGACCCAGTCACCGGCCAAGACCAGCACGTCTCCGCGACCGGCCCCATGGGCGAGACGTCGATGTGGATCGGTGTCGCCCTGGTCGTCGCCGCCCTAGTTGCCTGGAAGAAAGGTAAGCCCAAGAAGAAGCGCAAGAAGCCTCGACGCCGGCGTCGACTTCCCAAGAGCCGCACAACCGTCACCCGCTACCGCTAGGAGCTGCCCATGCGTTATGTCTACAACTGGCGCGGTTCCCCGATGGCCTCGAG
>JBDHDY010000157.1:0-8702 GCA_039591275.1 Gemmatimonadota bacterium
CTGCCCCGGACACGACGGCAGTCGATTCCACACCGTCGGTCACCGAGCTACCCAATACCGGTATTCTCGTCCTCACGGGGCTCCCCCAGGGAGCCAGGGTGCGAATCAATGGTGCTTTGGTGCAGGGAGCGAGGCACACCCTGGACGCCGGCAGCCATCGGGTCGAAGTGCAGGCACGGGGCTTCGAAGACTTCGGCCAAACCGCCCTGGTCCCCAGGGGTGATACGGTCCGTTTCGCAGTCGCCATGACCCAGCTCGAGGAGGAGCCGACACCGCCCCCAGTGCGGCAAGTGAGCCAGTGCGACGAATTCAACGACACGTACAACCTGCGGGGCGAGTGCTTCGACGCCCGACCGGTTCCCAGAGTGGCGCCTCTCGTGCCCCTCACGGCTCAGATTGCAGGCATGCCCACGGAAGCCATTCTGGCTATCCAAGTTCGTGCGGACGGTTCGGTGTTACGAGTCCTGCAGGTCAGGCCCTCGAGCATGCCACAGTTTACGATTCTGGCCCTACGTTTTGCACGCGAGATGCAGTTCACGCCCGCTCAAAAGGACGGCAGGCCGATAGCGGCCTGGACGCAGCTTCCGCTTCAGCCCAGACCGCGCTGACGCGAGAGCCGTGGTCCTGGGCGACGTGACCCTCGGCAAAGATACCAGCGTGTGGTACAACGCTGTCATCCGCGGAGATATGGCGCCGATCACGGTGGGAGATGAGACCAACCTTCAGGACATGTCCGTCGTTCACGTTGACGAAGGCGTCCCCTGCTCCATCGGAAGGCGTGTGGGGGTTGGCCACCGAGCCGTGCTCCATGGGTGTACCGTCGAGGACGACTGTCTCGTGGGGATCGGGGCGATTCTGCTGAACCGACCGGGTCGTAGTGGGCACCGGATCGGTCATTGCGGCAGGGGCTTTGTTGCCGGAAGGGTCAGTAGTTCCGGGAGGGTCGCTGGTCATGGGGGTCCCGGCACGGGTGGTGCGACCGGTCGACGATCGGTTGAAGGCCAGGATCAGGACGACGTGGGAGCACTATGTGGCGGAGGCACGACGCCACCGATCCGGGCGGATCGTACAACACCCCAACACACCCATATCAGATATGTGATGTGCATACTTCGGAGCCGCACACTGCGTGGCGTTTCCCACCCACTTGCGTTGCCAATCTGAGCTTCCTACCTTGCGTGCCGAGCTGACGGTACTCCCCTCGGCCCTGTCTGGCTAACTTGCAGCTATCATTGGACTTCCGACATCCCTGGGCGGCGCTCAGAGAACTGGGGCAATAATGGTCCTACCCGGCGACTCCTCCAAAGACGCAGCTCCACAACTCTCGCAGAACGCGCAGACCGTGCTGGAGCGCCGGTACCTGATGAAGGATGAGTCCGGCGAGCCAGTGGAGGCCCCTGAGGAGCTGTTCCGGCGGATCGCCCGGACCATCGCTGCCCCCGATGCACAGTACGGAGCCAGTGCTGGCGCCGTGGAAGCCCTGTCCGAAGCATTCTACGAGCTGATGGCCACGCGAGTGTGGATGCCCAACAGCCCCACGCTCATGAACGCCGGGCGCCCCCTGGGCCAGCTCTCGGCTTGTTTCGTGCTTCCGGTGTCGGACTCCCTCTCCGACGGCGAGAGCGGGATCTATGACACCCTGCGGCACATGGCGTTGGTGCACCAATCGGGTGGTGGCACGGGGTTCAGTTTCTCGAGCCTGCGACCGAAGAACGCGGTCGTGCGTTCCACCATGGGCGTGGCGTCGGGGCCCGTGTCGTTCATGTCCCTGTATGACTCGTCCACAGAGGTGGTCAAGCAGGGTGGCACGCGCCGGGGGGCCAACATGGGCATCCTCCGAGTCGATCATCCGGACATTCTGGAGTTCATCACCTGCAAAGACGACACGACCCGGATCACCAACTTCAACATTTCGGTGGCGGTGACCGATGCCTTCATGAGGGCGGTGGAAGCGGGGGAGGATTACGACCTCCGTGATCCGCACACGCAACAGCTCGTGGAGAGGCTCAATGCCCGCGAAGTGTTTGCGAAGATCATCCATGGGGCGTGGAAGACCGGCGAGCCCGGTGTGTTCTTCATCGACCGAGCGAACGCCTTCAATCCGGTGCCGCATCTCGGCAGTTACGAGGCCACCAATCCCTGCGGCGAACAGCCACTGTTGCCCTACGACGTTTGCAACCTCGGTTCGATCAACGTTGGGCGCTTTGTGAAAGACGGAGAGGTCGACTGGGACGCGTTGCGCAAGACGGTTCACCTGTGCACGCATTTCCTCGATAACGTCATCGACGCGAACAAATATCCGCTACGTCAAATCACGGATCTCGCACAGCGCATCCGACGGATTGGGTTGGGAATCATGGGATGGGCGGACTTCCTCGTCGAGCTTGGCGTGCCGTACAACTCCGACGAAGGTGTCGAGTGGGCTCGCAAGCTGATGAAGTTCGTGGATGAGGAAGCCAAGGTCGAAAGCGAACGCTTGGCAAAACAACGAAGCGAATTTCCCGAGTGGGAAAAGAGCATCTGGGGCCCGGATGACAGCTGCGTGCGCGATCCTGCCGGCCAACGCATCCGGCCGATGCGCCATCTGCGGAACTGTAATCTCACGACGGTCGCGCCGACCGGAACCATTTCCATCATCGCAGGATGCTCGTCCGGCATCGAGCCATTGTTTGCCGTGGCCTTCATGCGGAATCAGGCGGGCGTGCTGATGCCGGATGTCAACGAAGCGTTCGTTGAGGTCGGCAAGCGTGAAGGCTGGTACTCCGACGACCTCGCCAAGCGCATTGTCGAGGCGGGGCACATTCATTTCGACGAGGTGCCGGAGAAGTGGCAGCGGGTTTTCGTGACCGCCCACGACGTCACTCCGGAGTGGCACATCCGGATGCAAGCTGCCTTCCAGGAATTCACGGACAGCGCTATCAGCAAGACCTGCAATTTCCCGAAGGAAGCCACCGAAGACGACGTTCGGGCCATCTACGAGTTAGGGTACTCCCTAGATTGCAAAGGTGTCACGGTGTACCGGGACGGGAGCCGTGACATGCAGGTGCTCTCCACCGGCAGCACGGCCCGCAAGGTAAGGGAGAGCAAGAGCGACGAGGCCAGCGAGCGCGACTTGGAAGGGGTAGAGCTCAAAGCAACGATCGCTGAGTTAGAGGCGGAGCTTGCCCGCACGAAGAAAACGCTGCACGAAGTGGAGACCGAAAACCTGCAACGCCGCGCCAAGCGTTCTCGGCCGGAGCTGGTGCGCGGTACCACACGTCGGGTGGAGACCCCGCTCGGCACGATGTATGTCAATCTCACCGAAGACGAAAAGGGCCAGCCCTTCGAAGTCTTCCTGAGCCTTGGCAAGGCGGGTGGCGCTCTGATGGCCGACGTCGAGGCCATGGGTCGCCTGATTTCCCTAGCGCTGCGCTCCGGCATACCCATCTCCGCGATCTACCGACAGCTCCGCTACATCTCGTCGGACCGCATTACGGGACTTGGCCCGAACAAAGTCATGTCGGTCCCCGACGCCATCGGGATCGCGCTCGAGAAGTGGATGCAAGAGAAGCAGGGCATCCAACAGGACCTGCTCCAGCAGGAGCGTGACTCGCTCGTGGTCTCCACACCGCGTCCCGTGGCCAGCTCGTCTGGCGAAGCTCCACAATTCAGTGGAGTGAAAGGGGAAGACCTCCTTGGCGCGTGCCCAGATTGCGGTTCACAACTCGAGTTTGCGGAAGGGTGCCGCAAGTGCCACGTGTGCGGGTACAGCGAGTGCGGATAGGATCGCCTCGGAAGCAGTGACGCGAGGGAAGGGGGCTTTCGGCCCCCTTTCTTTCGGTTACAGTGTCTTGCCGGCCCCCGCGGCCCCGCGCGCGCAGCTGTGTAGTGCCGTCACTGAAGGCCTCCGCCGAGTTTCCCCCGGCTATATTGAATCATGACTCTCAGCATCCGCCGACAGACAGTCACGACCTGGGTTGGGGACGTTCCGGTGGGGTCCTGCCACCCTGTAGTAGTTCAGTCCATGACCAACACGGACACGGCCGACGTCGACGCAACGGTCGCGCAGGTGGCGCAGCTAGCCGAGGCCGGAAGCGAACTGGTGCGCGTGACCGTGAACAACGACCGTGCTGCCAAAGCCGTGCCGGAAATCGTAGCCCAGCTCGAGGCCAGTGAGATTCGGGTTCCGATTGTCGGTGATTTTCACTACAACGGGCACCTCCTCCTCACCAAGTACCCCGCCTGTGCACAAGCGCTGGCCAAATACCGGATCAATCCCGGGAATGTCGGAGGAAAGCGACATGATGAGAATTTCCGCGCCATCGTGGATGTTGCACGCGTCAACGCAAAACCGGTGAGGATCGGTGTGAACTGGGGATCGCTTGACCGGGCACTACTCACCCAAATGATGAACGACAATGCCGAGCGATCAGAACCGTTAGATGCGCGTGAAGTCACCCTCAATGCCATGGTCGAAAGTGCCATGCAGTCAGCTCGGTTCGCTGAGGAAGCTGGACTGTCGCACGATCGTATCATGCTTTCCGCCAAGATGTCCGACGTTCAGGACTTGGTGGATTGTTACCGTAAACTCGCCCCCCTGTCGGATTACCCGCTCCATCTCGGATTGACCGAGGCCGGTATGGGGTCGAAAGGCACCGTCGCCAGTACGGCGGCCTTGGCGATTCTCCTGCAGGAGGGCATCGGTGACACTATTCGCGTGTCGCTCACCCCATTGCCGGGGGGGGATCGCTCCGAAGAAGTTCGTATATGCCAGCAAGTCCTACAGTCCCTCGGGTTGAGGCACTTTCTCCCGCAAGTAACCGCCTGCCCGGGATGCGGTCGTACAACCAGTACGTTCTTCCAGGAAATGGCGGATCGGATCCAGACGTACCTGCACGAGCAGATGCCCGCATGGCGGCAGAAGCATCCCGGCGTCGAGTCGATGTCGGTGGCAGTAATGGGATGTGTGGTCAATGGGCCAGGTGAATCCAAGCACGCCGACATTGGTATCTCTCTGCCCGGGACCTCTGAGGATCCGAAGGCACCTGTCTACGTTGATGGAGAGCTTTCAGTAACATTGAAGGGCGACAAGATCGTCGAGGAGTTCATCGACATTCTCAACGAGTACGTCGCGCGGCGTTATTCGACGCCGGTGGACACAGCTCGGGTTGCAACGTGACTAGATCGGCCTCGTGGCGCGGCGTGGCTGCCCCTCCTGCCACTTGCCTCGACCCCGCGTCCCCCAACTGGCTGCCAGCGGCCGGCTGCCGGCTACCGCTTCGCCTCTCCTGCCCCGGCTGCTCCCCCTGTCCCAAATGAGGTGCTCGAGTCGAGTGCATGAGTAGTGAGCTGAAGCGGGTCGCAGAGATGGTCGCCGGAGCGCGTGGCGTGGTGGCGCTCACCGGGGCTGGCATGTCCGCTGAGTCGGGCGTGCCGACGTTCCGGGATGCGCTTACAGGGCTGTGGTCCCGCTACAATCCCGAGGAGCTGGCGACCCCGGAAGCGTTCCGTCGACATCCTGAACGTGTATTTGGATGGTACGTGAGCCGACTTCAGGCGGTGGAGCGCGCCAAGCCTCACGACGGACATCACGCACTGGTCAGGCTGGCACAGCGGAACTCCGGTTCCTTCATCGTGGTGACGCAGAACGTGGATGGCCTGCACCGAAGGGTGGGAAGCGATCCGGTCATCGAGCTTCATGGCTCGCTCCGGGCCTTTCGGTGCTCCGATCGGTGGCATCCGTTTCCGGTGGAGCGCGTCCTTGCGCTCTCCGCTGACAGTGAATGTGAAATCCCGCCGCCATCTTGTCCTGAGTGTGGAAGTCCCATCCGGCCCGGCGTTGTGTGGTTCGGCGAAGCCCTGCCCGAGGAGGCCATCGCTCGCGCGACGAGTGCCGCACAGCAGTGTGAGGTCATGCTGGTGATCGGCACGTCGGGCATTGTGTATCCCGCTGCCGCGATGCCTTCCGTTGCGGCCGCGCACGGTGCACGCATCGTTGAGATCAACCCGGACGAGACACCGCTTAGCCGGCACGCGGATGTGGCGTGGGTCGCCAGCGCGAAGAGTGCTCTCTCAGCGTTGGCCAACCAGTTGAGTGGGGCGGAGGCCGCTTCGTGAATAAGCGCCCAGCGATCCGCCGCACGAAGATCGTCGCCACTGTGGGCCCGGCCTCCGCTGACGAGCAAACCCTCGTGGAGATGGTCGATGCTGGGGTGAACGTCTTTCGCATCAACAGCTCCCACGGCACGCCCAAGCTTCGCGCTGAGTGGATGGACCGTATTCGTGCGGTTCGTGATCGAGCGGCAAAGCCTGTGGGCTTGTTGGTTGACCTTCAAGGTCCGCGGATCCGGGTGGGGGCGTTGTCCGAACCGCGAGAGCTCGTCAATGGGCAGCATGTGGTGTTTGCCCCCGAGAACGAAGCAAACGGTGACGAGCTGCCGACCACGTACGAGGCCTTGGCCGATGACGTAGCGCCGGGAGCGCGGATTCTCCTCGACGACGGGTTGCTCGGCGTTGAGGTGACAGCGATCCAGGGTCGGCGAGTCAAAGCCGTAGTCCGGCAGGGGGGCGTGCTCAAGAGCAACAAGGGTATGAATCTACCGGGCGTCCAGGTAAGTGCTCCGGCGCTCACTGACAAGGACGCGGAAGACGTGCGTCTTGCGGCTAAACACTCCGCGGATTTCATCGGGCTGTCTTTTGTACGTCGGTCGGCGGACGTCGAGATCGCCCGCACGGTGGTTCCTGAAGGACTCCAACTCGTTTCCAAGATCGAGATTGCGACCGCCTTGGACGATCTGGACCATATCGTGGAATCCGCTGATGCCATCATGGTGGCGCGTGGCGACCTGGGTGTCGAGCTGCCGTTCGAAGAGGTGCCGCTGGCCCAGAAGCGCGTGATCTGGGTTGCCAACCGCGCGGGCCGGCCAGTGATCACGGCCACTCAGATGCTGGAATCCATGGTCGAGAAGGCCCGGCCGACGCGTGCCGAAGCGTCAGATGTTGCCAACGCCGTGCTCGACGGCACCGATGCGGTGATGTTGTCGGCTGAGACGGCGGTGGGAGCCTATCCCGTTGAAGCGGTGAGGGCTATGGTGCGCATCGTCGAAAGGATCGAGAGGGCCGCCGATGGTGCAGTGCCGCGATGGCCCGGCCAGGAGGCTAGAGCCGGGCCTGGATCCGTCGACGATGCCATTGCCGTGGCCAGTTGTGCTGCCGCCGCCATGCTCAAGGTGCCGATGATCGTATGCTTTACAAAGAGCGGCTTCACGGCCAGAAAGGTGGCAGCGCACCGGCCCGCGTGCCCGATCGTTGGGTTCACGACGGATCCCGCCACCTACCATCAGCTTTCGCTCACGTGGGGTGTAGTGCCCGCGCTCGCGGATCGTGCCCCGACTTACGAAACGATGCTCGACATCGCGCGTGACTACCTCACGGCTCGCAGGTATGTGCAGGTAGGTGATCGCGTTGTGGTGACGGCTGGGGTGCCGTTCGAGGTTCCCGGTACGACGAATCTGCTCAAGGTGGAGGTCGTCTAGGGATGCGGCTGGTTGTGCTCGGCTCTGGCACGTCCTTCGGCGTCCCTGTCGTTGGATGTTCGTGCGCAGTCTGCACCTCCAAAGATCCGCGGGACCGACGTACCAGAGTCGCCGCTGTCGTCGAGGCGGCGGATGACAAACGCATCCTCATCGACACGCCCCCGGAGTTGAGGTTGCAGTTGCTGGCGGCCGAAATAAAGTCGGTGGATGCGGTGCTGTACACGCACGATCACGCCGACCATGTGCACGGGATCGACGATCTCCGGGCGATCACGGTTCGAGGCGGGACCCTTCCGCTCTATGGCCCGCCTCATACGATCCAGCGAATCCGGCATCGGTTCGGCTATATCTTCAATCCGCTGATCGTGCCGCCCAAGGGCACGTCCAAACCGGAGCTACACGCGATTCCCCTGGAAGCGGGCGCCGCGGTAACCATCATGGGGATGGACGTGTTGCCCCTTGCGCTGGATCACGGGTCCGAAACGGTGTTTGGCTATCGCATTGGTCCGGTGCTGCGAGGGGTTCGCGTCTTGGTCGTCAACGCGTTGTTCCACTTCCCGCACCCGACGCATCTCTCGATCCCGGAGGCCGTGGAGGTGGCGGAGGCTGTGGGTGCCGAGCGCACGTTCCTCACGCATCTCACTCACAAGTACGGTCATGCGGAGCTCTCGGAAACCCTCCCTGACGGAGTCGAGCCCGCCTACGACGGCCTCACGGTGACGTTTTGACGACCTCTGGGGCGGTCGCTAACTTGATAGTCCGCCCTTAAGCGGGTGAGGGAGGGCGGTCGGCGGCGGGGTTCGGGGGGCCGGAGCGCGAGCACCAACAAGGGGGTTGGATGGCTGAACGAGATAGAGAGCAGCCGGTGGTCGTCATCGAGCGGGCCGACGGCACGCTCGGTGCGTTCCTTTGGGGACTCCTCGTGGGGACTGGCTTGGCGTTGTTGTTTGCCCCCAAGACGGGTGAGGAAACCAGGCGAGTCCTCAAGAATAGGGGGCGCCGTCTCCGTGCGGCGGCCGAAGAGAAGGCGGAAGAGCTTCAAGAGATGGTTGGCAGCGGCTATGAGCGGTCGAGGGCATGGGTAGAGGACGGACTCGAGACGGCGCGGAGCTCGATTGACGAGGGGCGTGAGGGTGCCAAGGATGCGGTGGAGGCGGGCAAGGCGGCCGTTCATTCCGCCCGCGACGA
>JBDHDY010000158.1:0-8650 GCA_039591275.1 Gemmatimonadota bacterium
CTACGAGATCCCTGTGGAGAAGAACCCCAGAAGACCGGTGGCAACGCAGGACCGATACGAAGCGCTGCGGGCCGTGTCCGATGATGTGTCGATGGAGGTCCGGTGGGACAGCGGGCGAGAGAAACGCCGCAGCTACCTCAGCGAGTTGCTCGATATCGTGAGCGGGACGGGTCGGCGCATCTCGGCAGTGCTGCAACTGCGCTATCACGACCTGCGCTTGGACGTAGAGCCGCATGGTGCGATTCGGTGGCCAGCCGACACGGATAAGGAACGCAAGGAGTGGCTCGTGCCGATTTCGCCTTCCGTGCGCGCTACCCTTGACCGCGTTCTGCTGGATCGTCCTGGGATCGGAGCGGCGTTCCTGTTTCCGTCGCCAACCGACCGCACGCAACCGGTGACGTACGAGCGGGTCCGCACATGGCTGTACAAGGCAGAGAAGCTTGCGGGGCTGCCCAAGCAGCAGGGCTCGCTGTGGCACGCGTTCAGGCGAAAGTGGGCGACAGAGCGGAAGCACATGAGCCCGGCTGACGTGGCGAAGGCAGGGGGCTGGTCGACGACCGTCACCCTGCAACGATGCTACCAGCAGCCAGATGAGGAGACTATGTTGCGTGTCGTTCTTGGAGCTGGCGAGCTGAGGGCGAAGCAAGCATGAGTGGCCCCATCTTGCACAGTTCCTTGCACAGGCGCCGTCATAGCAGAGCGCCGGACTGTGTTATCTTGTTGCAGTCGCTGGACTTCGGGGCGGTAGCTCAGTTGGGAGAGCACCGGCTTTGCAAGCCGGGGGTCGTGGGTTCGAGTCCCATCCGCTCCATCGCATTACGGGACTGTGGCTTAGCTGCGGTTCTGTCTCCGTCTCGGGCAGAGTGGTCGGTGAGAATCTCAGTGAACTTCACTGACCTACAACCTCCCGCACCTCAGCCGCCTCGCTGACCACACGCAGCAGCGTGTCGGCATCGGCTTGCTGGTAAATCTCCTGCAAGCAGCGCGGATTGCTCCAGCCTCCTGCCTTCATGACGTCCTGCACAGGGTGGTGCTTGCGCGCCGTTCCCCACAAGCGGCGGTACGGATGCCAAAGGCCACCGTCCAGTCTCGACAGCTTGCCTAACTGCTCGGCTTTCTCAAGCCATTGGCTCACCAATCGCTTTGAAACGGGCCGTCGTGGGTTTGCTGGTGAAGGGAACAGGTACGCTGCGCCGACACCTGGACGCTCACGCACGATCCGACGCAGTGCACCACGCACTGTGGAGTTGGCCGGTGCATACCATTCCTTGCCCATCTTGTCCGTGTCGGCGCGCCAGCGAATCCCGCACTCGGCGGGTTCGTCTGACAACCGAATGTCGGCGTACTGCAACTGTAGCACCGCTGAAATCCGCCGCCCGGTGCCGTAGACGATGTCCAGAATTTCTGAGAGGTAGCTGCGAACTGTGACGCGTTGCTTGTAGCGCCGCAGTTGCATCGTGATCCGGTCGGACACCGCACGCGTCTTCTCGTAGCGCGTGCTCGTCGCCGTGGGTCGCCTCGGGTTCTTCTCCTTGGGGATGTCCAATCCGTGCAGCGGGTTTGTCAGCAACAGAGGGCTGCCGGACTCGTCCCGCCATCCCATGGCCCACAGACAAACCGTCCTCAGCCACTCCAAGTCCTTCGCGGCGGTTCGTGGTCCGACCGGCTTCTGCTTGTCTGGCGGAACCCGGTTGCCACGGGCGTCGATGGTGCCGCTCATGCGCCTCTTAATGAATCGCTCGTGATCGCCGCGCCAGTACTTCGATAAGTCATAGTCGGCACCGAGAACCACCGTCCACAGCGTCTTGCACTGGCGATCCTGCTCTTGACCGGCACGCCCCCGCTCGCGGCTGTGGTGTTCCATGTACTGCCGGAGGATGCGAGCGACGGTGGGTGTCGGTTGCCCAACCTGTTTCAGGCCAAGCTGGGACTCTGCCTGTCGACGCTTTGCCTCTGCCTTCGCCCACTCACGGCTGCGGGTTCGCAGGCTCTCCGGCTTCCTACCTGATTCGCGAACGTAGATGACACCGTTGGTCTCTTCGTACACGGTCACCCGACAGCCATACGGTCCTACACTGTAGTGCCACCTGCCTCTCCGTTGTCGCGCCATTGCGCACCTCCGTCGCTAGGTGTCCGCGCTGCGCTCCAGCTTGTCGACGACCTTCTGTAACTGCTTTGCATGACGCCGAAGGGCCTTCGCCAGCTCCCGGCGCATTGCTGCATCTGGCGTCCGCCTGTCAAGTTGCCAACTGGCTATGTCGTGGGGAGATCTGGGATGAAGTAAAGGATCTGTTTCACTCAATCGGCCGCACTTGAAGCCCCTTGAGGAGTTGTCCCTCGCCGACTTTGTCGCGGTCAGCGACGCCGCCTAACCACCGCCACGAACCCACACGTCTCACAGCGCCACACTGCCCACCACTCATCCGACACCACCGCACGAAACACAGTTGTAGCGCGTAGCGGCCTCGCGCCCAACACGTCATCACGTCGCCACAGAACGGTCAGATGCAATCCATCGCGGCCTCCGGTGAGGGATGCGCGACGGTAGGGCGAGGGTGTCAACGTAGCGTCAACAACGACACAACAACTCTCGAATAGCGAGAGGCATACAGGACCGTTTCACTTCAATTGTGGCGCTTTTGCGACTCTTGTGATTGCAGTGACTGTGCTGCACACTGTCCAGCGTCTGACGCCGGAGCGATGACAGACCTGTACTGTCGAGCATCCATTGCATAGGCAGATCTTCAGACCTCGGACTGCTGAGTGAAGCACCCCATCAGTCTCCGACTGGTTCCTCGACGCCTAGGCACTGTCCGTTCAAGCTGTGTTGCCCTGGCGATTGGATGCGTAGGGGTGGCGTTCTGGTCGTGCGGCGATAGCGGGCCTAGCGAACCTTCGATCAGGCCCGTCGCCAGCGTGGCCGTGAGTCCAGCGGGTGACACACTGACCTCCGTTGGCCTTACGACGTCCTTCACAGCCACAGCAACGGACGCAGATGGGAACACGATACCCGGGAAGGACTTCATCTGGAGTTCGACCAACATTGGTGTCGCCACCATAGATAGCGCGGGCGTCGCTACCGCTGTTGGGAACGGACAAACCACGATCCGGGCTGTTGCGGACGGTGTGGGTGGCACCGCATCCCTTGCGGTAAGCCAGGTAGTGGCATCCATCGAGGTGATCGCATCGAGAGACACGCTGACGGCACTCCTGGACACGCTGCATCTCACGGCCATCGCAAGGGATGCTCGCGGCCACACTGTTGCTAACTCCACCTTCGCATGGGCCACGTCGGATTCGGCAGTTGCGAACGTCTCCGAACGCGGCGTCGTGACAGCTCTGGCCCCTGGGAGTGTCACAATTTCAGCTTCGACGCAGGGTGCGCTGGGCAGCATGGTGGTAACGATCAAGCAAAGATCCGCCACCATGATCGTGACCCCCGACACCACAACGCTAACCGCGCTCATGGACACGGTACGCCTATTGGCGGAAACGAGGGATGCCAACGACCAACCTCTGAGTGTGCAGCCAGCCGTCACATGGGGGAGTTCGGCGGATACGGTGGCGACGGTAGAAGGGACCGGGCTTGTAACAGCAGTAGGGAACGGCTCAGCGACGATCGCGGCGACCGCAGACGGGGTGAGCGGTACGGCGACCGTGCTGGTGAAGCAGGTGGTGGCAACCGTGGAAGTTGTTGTCACAATGGACACACTCACTGCGTTGGGAGACACCGTCCGCTGTACGGCGACGGCGAAGGACGCGCAGGGGCAAGTCGTCGCGGCGGCTTCCTTCGAGTGGTCCTCCTCGGACACCTCGGTGGTGAGTGTTGGCGTAGACGGGCTGGTAACGGCGAACGGCAACGGTTCCGCAATGATCATGGCGACAGTGGACGGGGTTTCAGATTCGGAAATGGTGGTAGTCGCTCAGGTGGCTACGCTCCTGAGGCTTACTCCCGACTCAGTCCAAGTGGCCATTGGCGATACGGTCCGGCTTCACTCGCTGTTCGAGGATGCAAATGGATTCCCCATGCAAGGTGAATCGCTGACTTGGCGCTCGGCGAGTGACGCAGTTGCCACAGTTGATGACATTGGCCTGGTGACAGGGGTAGCGGCTGGCGTGACCACTGTCACCGGCACCTCCGGGGACCTAGTAGGATCGGCGACAGTCGTGGTGAGTTCAACGATCCCGGCCCACCTGCAACTCGTTGCCCCTGGACAGGTGCCCCACGACTCGAGCTTTGCCGTGGAACTCCAGCTTGACATGATGGGAATAACGGCAGCGAGTGGTGCAGTTGCCGTGGAGATCGGGTGGGACCCCTCTGCCCTCGAGCTCGGCGACTGGAGCGGATTCCAAGGGGTGTTCGCGTGGACGGCGGTCCATTGGGTAAAGTCCGGTCTACTTAGAGTCGCCGTCTTTTCTACATCCGGTCTTCCCACCCAGACCACACTTTTATCGATCCCCTACCGGGCCATTGGGCCGAGTAGCACCACACCTGCACTGTCACTGGCGGTAGTCCAAGTGATTGCCTTCTCAACCTTCGACGACATCTCCAACGCTCTCGAGGCGCGAGGGACGTCGGTCACCATCAACTAGGAGGCCACGATGAAACAGCTGCGTTCGACCCTTCACTGGCCGATCCTGGTATTGGCGGCCGTCACAGTGACTAGTCGTCTTGGCGCTCAAGACGTCCTGGTGCAGGGGCAACCGTATGGTGTTGAACCCCCGCAGTGGGTCTTGGATGTACTGCGACAGGACCCCAACGCCTTCGAGTTTGAGTTCGCGTGGAAAAGGAAGGTGAGACAGGTCAAGGAGAGGCGGGCCCTGCTTGAGAGCGGTGAAGTGCCCGCCACGGTCACGCCTGCATTTCTCTCGGCGGCACAGGCGGCAGTCGAAGGCACGCTGTCGTTGCCGGTCGTTGCGGCGCTGTATCCCGACGTGACGGCGCTGCACAACCAGCATCAGATGCGCGATCGGCTGTTCGGGTCAGGATCGGGGGCGGTATCCGTCACCGCTCTCTATAAGGAGATGTCCGGCGACCTCTTCACCGCGACTGGTGCGGTGAGCCCCTGGCTCACGCTCCCGCAGGTCCGGAGCTACTACGAACCGGCCGTTAGGAGTGGTGACCGTCGGGGCAAGATCTGGCAGTTCCTCCGCGATGCGCTCACACTGGCCGACGCGGACATCGACTTCGCGTTGTATGACAGCGACGGACCTGATGGGGTTCCCAACTCCGGAGACGATGACGGCTACGTTGACCTGGTGCCGTTCCTCTACGCGACGGTGGCAATGAGCTGTGGTGGCGAAACCGGTCCATACACTGGGATCTGGCCACACCGGTCGACCTATCGGCTTGCGCGGTTTCTGTATGGAGACGGCGTGTACGAGGATTTCGCAACGGGAGATGCGTCGGCAAACGGCGGGTCGATCTGGGTGCATGACTATATCATCCAGAGTGCCGTTCAGTGCGATGGGGTCTCATTGATGGGCTCTGGTACGATGTCCCATGAACTTGGCCACGCGCTGGACTTGCCGGATCTCTACGACGTTGATCCCAATGATGGGACAGACTCAGAGGGCATTGGCGAGTGGGGCTTGATGGCTAGTGGGAACTGGAATCTGCAGACGTCACCCGCTCAATTGAGCGCATGGTCCAAAGACCAGCTGGGCTGGCTGACCGTCACGACGGTGCAGACAGATCTACAGAGTCTGACTATTGACCCTGTCCAGAGTTCCAGGGCCGTGGTTCGAGTAGCTCTTCCCGAGTCTGAGGAGTACTTGCTGTTGTCTGACCGTCAGCCTCTTGGCTCCGACCAGCATCTCAATGGGTCAGGCCTGCTGATCTGGCACATTGACCCGGCGAAGGCGGGTCTGCTCTCCGAAGTCGGCAACCGCGTGAATGCCGATGCCAATCACAAGGGCGTGGACCTCGAGGAAGCTGACGGATTGTCCCAATTGGACTTCGGGTTGAATCGGGGTGATTCAGGTGATCCGTATCCGGGCAGCAGGGGCAATACGGAGTTCACATCACAAACCAACCCGACCTCGGAACCCTACAGTCCTGCCTTGTGCACGGCGGGTGTTCGAAGCATCTCGGAATCCAGTGGACAGATCTACTTAGATATCTCGGTCAGCGAACGCTATGCCTTTTGGGGAGACACAGATGGTTCAGGTGTGTTGACAACGAACGATGCTTACGAGACATACTGGTACGCTCTCGGATACCGGGATCCCGTGGAGCAGGTCTTCATCGTCAATGGAGATGTAGATGGCGATGGAGACGTGGATATCCGGGATGCGTTCATTGTCAGCAGCTATCTCGATGGAGTCATTGCGCCAGAAGCCAGGATAGGATCTGCCGAACTTGTCGACTGTACCCCTGGCTCAAGTCCGCCGTCCCTGGTGACCGGAGCCCCCCGTGGCGGCCGGACCGCAGAGCGGATTCGGTATCGGTAAGATTGGCTCGCGCTCTCTGAGATGGTACCTATAACGCAGCGTCGCACACTTGCGTCCACTGGGTTGGGCCTACCCCGACCCCCACCCCCTCCCACTATCGCCTAGATACCGCCACCATCCCACACGTCGGGCAGCGCCGCACCTCCCACCGATTATCCGGCACACCTGCACGGAAACACAGTTGTAGCGCGTAGCGGCCTCGCGCCCAACACGTCATCGCGCACGAGCAGAACGGGCAGATACGATCCATCGCGGTCTCCGGTGAGGGATGCGCGAGGGTGGGGCGAGGGTGTCAACGCAGGCTCAACAACGACGCAACTACTCTCAAATCGAGAGAGGCATACAGGACCGTTTCACTTCACTTGTGGCGCTGCTGCGACTCTTGCGATCCCAGGCAGACTCCTGACATTCTCCCCACGATTTCGTGACACAACTCTCAGCTCCGGGGCTACACTGGTGCCTGAGATACAAACGCACTGACTGTCCGACGCGTCCGCCCGTTGTGACGCGTGTCGGTGTGCGCAGCGGTCACGGGTTGATCGAGGAGGCCACGATGGACAGCACCACCGCACCCACTCCCGGGCCGAACTCTGCTTCACGGCAGACTGAGAAGAAGAGCTGGACCAAGCCGGAGCTCACTGAGCTCCCCCGTCTCACTGACCTCCCGCTCTTGACCGGGAACCCGATTGGTGGGGGAGGCGATACGGGCGGTGGCGGCAGCACCGTGTTCTAGAGCACTGGCGGTTTCAACACGCAACCGGTCGTCCCACCATCACGACTAGTCGCCGAGGGTGCCATGCCACGTTCACCACAGTTCCTGATGCGCACGATCGCCCTGGCCCGAAGACACCGTCCCGCTTCCACACGTCATCGCGTGTCGCGCGGATGTGGCAGCCGGCACCGTCTTGTGCCAGGGACTTCAGAGCGACCCGGCGCCAGGGCTATCGCTTGCGGTCACCGTGGGAGGTCAGGGGATCTATGTGCAACTGGCCTCCGACAACGTGAGCTACGACGGCTCCGACGTGTTTCAGGCGGACGTCACCGTGGAGAACCTGATTGCGCAACCACTGGGGACACCGGACGGGAGCACGATCACGGGGATCAAGGTGTTCTTCCACTCGGGGCCGACGGTGACGAGTGGCACGGGCCAGGTGGATGTGTCGAATGCCGATGGAACCGGCACGTTCACCGGGTCTGTGCAGCCGTACTTCGAGTACAGCGAGATCCTGCAGACGAATGACATTTCGACGGCAAAGACGTGGCAATGGAGTGTGCCGGCGACGGTCGCCACGTTCGAGTTCTCCATGCTGGTCAACGCTGAGATTCCACACGAGCAGGGTGTGTTGCTGTGGCGGAAAGAGCATGGGAGTCAGCTCTGGGACGTGTGGGGCAACTCCTCGACGGATGTCTTCGCCGTGAGTGATGATGGCTGGATTCTGCACTACGACGGTTCGGGCTGGAGTTCGCAAGCCAGCGGAACGGCGTATCCGCTCTATGCTGTCTGGGGCAGTTCCTCGACGGATGTCTTCGCGGTAGGCGTCGGGGGTAGGATCCTGCACTCCTCCGACGGCACGAGCTGGAGTCCGCAAGCCAGCGGGACGACTTCAAACCTCAGCGGCGTGTGGGGTAGCTCTTCAATAGACGTCTTTGCCGTGGGTGCCGGCGGTAGGATCCTGCACAACGGCGGCTCGGGCTGGAGCGAGCAGACCAGTGGGACACGGTCATTCCTACAGGACGTATGGGGTAGCTCATCGACGGACGTTTTCGCGGTCGGTACGTATTTCGGCAGCGACGCCACGGTCCTGCACTATGACGGCACGAGCTGGACTGGGCAGGTCGGGGGGGCGCCCAGCTTCTACGCCGTCTGGGGCACTTCCTCGACCGACGTGTTCGCCGTCGGGGCCGAGTTGGGCGTCGGGGGCGTGATCGCGCATTACGACGGCACAAGCTGGAGTGCACCAGTCTACGGGGGCGGGGCACCTACGTTCTACGCCGTCTGGGGCAGCTCCTCGACCGACGTCTTCGCCATGGGGATCGGCGGCCGGATCTTCCACTACAATGGCACGACCTGGAGCGAGCAGACCAGCGTGGGGATGACGCTGTACGGTGTCTGGGGCAGTTCCTCGACCGACGTCTTCGCGGTCAGTGATGGCAACAGGGTCCTGCACTACAACGGCACGAGCTGGAGCCAGCAGAT
>JBDHDY010000159.1:0-7919 GCA_039591275.1 Gemmatimonadota bacterium
TCTCATGCACCTGGCCCGGATGATCAAAGATGCCGGGGGCATCCCCGCGCACGGCAACCAGCGGTCGTTGTGGCAGGCTGGCTGCCGATTCGATCACCCAAATCCTGAATATCGATAAAGGCGGCCAAACGTCCACGCAGGGTCGTCTCGGGCAGAGGCCAACGCCGGTAACGCCGAACAGAAAGCAATGGCACCATGACTGAAGCCCAGTTTCCCAGCGACGGAATGGAACTCACACAACTCTTGGTCGTGAATGATCTCGACCAAGCGCGGCATTTCTACCGCGACGTGTTAGGTGCGACAGTGTACCGCGAGTACGGCGGCACGTCGTGCGTTCTGAGCTTCCTTGGAACATGGCTTCTGCTAGTGACCGAAGGCAGCCCCACAAGAGATAAGCCGAGCGTGACG
The DNA here is from genome assembly GCA_039591275.1 of Gemmatimonadota bacterium. Classification (GTDB taxonomy): domain Bacteria; phylum Gemmatimonadota; class Gemmatimonadetes; order Gemmatimonadales; family GWC2-71-9; genus JBDHDY01. The sequence continues at coordinate 409 of JBDHDY010000159.1, forward strand.
TTTGCTCCGCCTGAGAATCCCGATACAGTCAGCCACCAGCTCACCATTCGGGTGCCGGATTGTCGGGGTGCCTACGAGACTCTCAGAGCTCGCGGCGCGGTCTTCCTCACACCGCCTGTGGACTGGGGCGGCGAGATCCGGTGCTTCTTCCGTGACCCCGACGGACACCTGCTCGAGATCAGTGAAGTGTCATGAGCCGCGGCGAATCCGAGTTCTTTGATCCATATGCCGATTTTGCCGAGCGATATGATCTTCTGTTTGGCCAGTTCGGTGACCATGACCCCCAACGTGTCGAGTTCTTTCGATCACTCTTCAAAAAGGCGGGCGTGCGCCGGATCCTAGATTGTGCCTGCGGCACGGGGCGCGATCTCCACTTGCTGCACGATGCCGGCTACGAGGTGAGCGGCTCGACCAGGGCCGACTTTCGCGCCCTGCCATTTCGCAAGCACCACTTCGAGGCTGCGCTTTGCGTCACCACCTCGCTTCCCCATTTACCGGATGAGCGAGAGGTGCTTGCAGCACTCCAGAACATCAAGACGGTATTGCGAGACGGCGGCATCCTGGTGTTGAGCCAGGGCTTGAGCGACAAGGTCTTGGACAAGCAACCGCGGTTCATACCGGAGATCAATACGCCCGATCTCTCTCGAGTGTTTGTGTTCGATTATTTCGATCGCACGGTCGAGATTCACATCCTCGATCTATTTCACAAGGAGGACAGGCAGGAGTTCATCGTTGACACCTTCGAATACCTCATCATACGGCAAGAAGACTATGAGCGAATCTTGAACGAGGCGGGATACTGCGATATGGAGTTTTACGGGAGTTTCTCGCTCGACCCGTATGACAAAGAAATGAGCGATCAACTGATCGTAGTCGCACATACCTGATGCCGAAGAGCACCTTTGCTTTCGGTTTCGAGTGGAAGGTTCTGGAACTGGCCGCACGGCTCGCAGAGCGACACGGCGCCCGGGATGAATCGAGCGACCCACATAAGCCGTGGCTCTTCGTGGCGGACGCCAAGGGCGCGCTCCAGGTTGTACCCCTTGGGGCTGACTGGCAGGAGAAGACGGAGCGCGCGCTGGCGTCGGGGCAACCGTCCCTCTTCTTTCATCCCTTCGACGCACCAGAATACACCTGGCTCGAGTGGTCCCACGTTGATCGCCAAACGATGGAGGCGTTCATGGACAAGAGCTTTCAAGAGGGTGACTTCGTGAGCACGCGCACCAAGGAGCTCCAACCCTTCCCCGAGAGTTTGGGGGGTGATGTTCTGAGACCGTCAACAATCACGCGGACGAGCAAGAGTGGGACAGCGTGATACCTCGGTGGGTGTTGACAGCCGCGCTTCCCCGGGCATAACTCTCCTGTAGTCCCCTATGCGCCGCGTCCGTTTGGTCCACTGGAATGCCGCCGAGGCGAAGCGTCGTGCTGCGGAGCTGCGCGCAGCCGGCTACACCGTGGATTACGCACCGGTGACGCCGGAAACGCTGCGCAAGTTGCGGCTACATCTTCCTGACGCCGTCGTCGTCGATCTCACCCGACTTCCGACCCAGGGACGCGACGTGGGCATCGCCGTCCGGCACTACAAGACCACTCGTGATCTCCCGTTGGTCTTTGTCGATGGCGATCCGGATAAGGTGGCGCGCATCAGGGAGCGCCTGCCAGACGCCGTATACACGACTTGGAGCCGGATTCGCAGCGGGCTCAAGCGGGCCATCGCCCATCCACCCGTTGATCCCGTCGCGCCACGATCGATCATGGATGGCTACTCGGGAACGCCGCTCCCCAAGAAGCTCGGCATAAAGGCCAATTCCGTTGTCGTGCTGGCCGGTGCACCAGAAGGCTTCGAGACGACGCTGGGTACACTCCCTGATGGGGTGATGCTCCGAAGGCGGGCTAGCGGGCACCGGGACCTCACAATCTGGTTTACAAAATCCATGAAGGACCTGGCCAGTCGCCTGGAGCGCATGGCGGAGCAAGTTGAAGCAGGTGGGCTGTGGATCGTGTGGCCGAAAAAGAGTTCTCCAATTGCTTCGGATCTCACACAAGTCACCGTTCGCAAGGCTGGGCTCGCTGCCGGGCTGGTCGACTACAAGGTGGCGGCCATCGACGCAACTTGGACGGGTCTCAAGTTCTCGCGGCGAAAGCCAAAATAGAGTCACAATGACATCGTCTCCCGACGACACACGACTTGCAGACGGTAGTGCACCGGCAACCCCAGAAGATCTCTTTGGCCGGTTGCAGGCCCTAGGCATAAAACCCCACACGGTGAAGCACCCTCCTGTCTTTACCGTAGAGGAGGCGAAAGCATTGCGGGGTGAGATCCCGGGGTGTCACACCAAGAACCTCTTCCTACGCAACAAGAAGGGCGCCATGTGGCTCGTAGTGTGTCTCGAGGACCGCGTGGTCGACCTCAAGCATCTCGCCGAGCATCTGGGGTCGGGTCGCCTCTCATTTGGGAGTGCTGAGCGCCTGATGAAATACCTGGGTGTCATCCCCGGGGCGGTAACACCCTTCGGGATCATCAACGACAAGGGTGGTGCCGTGCGCGTGGCTCTGGACCGGGAAATGCTCGCGGCGGGACCGTTGAACTTCCACCCGCTCGACAATGCGATGACCACGTCCATCGGCGCTGAGGACATGCTACGGTTCTTCGAGGCGGAACACCACCCAGCCGAACTCATCGACATGGGATGAAAGATCCTCGAGCCCAATCGCTATAGCAGCGGTTGGGTAACGTATCACTGGCGGGCGCCAGGCAACCCCTGCATGAATCCCGATGCTGGAAAACACTTGATGACCGGCCGCAGAGATTGCATCGATATGAACGGCACTTGATCTCGCCCCCGGGAGGGAAGCCATGGCATTCAACATCAGACGGATCGACTACTTCTACGCCACCGTCAAAGACCAACCAGGCGAAGGGTACAAGCTGCTTACCGAGCTCGCGGAAATGGGCATCAACCTCCTTGCCTTCACAGCAGTGCCCGTGGGGCCAATGCACACACAGTTGACCCTTTTTCCGGCTGACACGCCGAAAATGACAAATGAGGCCGGCAAAGTCGGTCTCGCGTTGGATGGTCCTCACCCTGCATTGCTGGTTCAGGGAGACGATGAGCTAGGGGCCTTGGCCAATATCCATATCAAGCTGTACGAGGCCACTGTGAACGTCTACGCTTCGAGTGGAGTGACTGACGGCAAGGGAAGCTTCGGTTACGTACTTTACATCAGGCCGCAGGAGTACGACCGAGCAGTTTCGGCGCTGGGGCTTTGACTCGACCTCACGTGTTTCCAGCCCTCGTATGGACCTAGGCTTGTAAGAAGACGCGGGAGCTGCACACCGAGGATCCGCGGCAAGAAGTGTCTTCCTTTTATACATCGTGATCAGCGGCGCATGGTTTTCCCGCAAAAGTGATCCGGAGGTGAAGCAGTGCACGCGATCATCAAACGCTTTGATTCTCCAGATGAAACTCGGAATTTCGTCAAAGGTAAATTTGAGCTCGTGCGAATCGGCGACATGACTATCGGCCGTGCGAGTTACGAGCCGGGGTGGAAGTGGTCAGAGCACGTCGGCCGAGAGCTTGGCGCCACGAGCTGCCAGGTGGATCATGTGGGACTTGTCATCTCAGGGCACGCCAAAGCACTCATGGACGATGGGAGTGAGATCGACTTGACACCAGGGGATCTCTTCTCGATAGGTCCGGGACACGACTCTTGGGTCGTAGGCGACCAACCTTACGTCTCCCTTCATTTCATGGGGGCGGAGGACTACGCGGCGAAATAGCTCAACCTGGACATTGCCAGCTGACACACCAAACCCTCTGCGCCTACTCGGACCGGAGGGTCACCATCGGGGAGACGTTACCCGCCGACCGCGCCGGTACATAGCACGCGACCAGCGCAACGGACAAGAGGGTCAGCGCGACGGCTGCATAGATTGTAGGCTCGAGCGTGCTTACCCCAAACAGATACGCCGACAGCACCCGCGTCACGGCGAACGCCAGCGCTAGCCCGGCACCAATGCCGATCGCCGTCGTTCGTAACGCCCCGTTCAACACCATCGAAACAATCACACGCCGCTGCGCTCCCAGTGCCATGCGAATCCCGAACTCCTGTATTCGCTGACTCACCGCATAGGATGTCACACCGTACACCCCGATCACCGCGAGCACCATCGCCAGGAGGCCGAACGCGCCAACCAGGAAGGCCGGCGTCTTCACGTTCCCCACCGACAGCTCCAGGTACTGAGGAAGCGTCACGGCGTTCTCGAAAGGCAAGCTGGGATCAAGGCGGCGAGCCTCCGCAAGCACTTGCTCGATCACCGGCTGTGGATCACCGGCCGTTTGCACAACCAAATTGACTCTCCTCATGTATGTCGTCTGACGCATCGGCAAGAGAAGGTAGGGCTGCGGTGCTTCATCGAGAGCCCCGTACTTCCCGTCCTTGACCACACCGACCACAACTCGCGAGATACCCTTGTCCGCTCGAATCATCCGTCCGAGAGGATCCTCGCCCGGCCAGTAGCGGCGGGCCATGGTTTCGTTGATGATGGCCACAGGCTGGGTGTTCTCCACGTCCTGTTCACTGATACCGCGACCCCTGACAAGTGGGATGCCCATAGTCTCCAGGTAGCGGGGCCCCGCCATGTTTCGCTTGACGAGCATCGACTCGTTCGCACGAGGCTCGTATCCCTCAATCACGATCTCATGATGCCCGTGAACCACGCCCAACGGGAGGAAGGCGGCCAGCGCAGTGGAACGCACAGCTGGGAGGGATGCCACGCGATCGACCAACTCTCGGAGGAAGAGTCTCCCCTCGTCCTCATCGTACTGTCCGAAGCCAAGGTTGACTGGGAAAACCAGACCGCTACGAAGATCGAAACCCGGATCAACCGTCAAGATGTTCCGGAGGCTTCGAACAAACAGGCCAGCGCTAATGAGCAAAACCAGGGAGAGCGCAACCTGGAGAGCGACGAGCGAGCTCTGAACTCGAGACGTGCTCCTGCCGTGCCTGAGTACCTGACCCTGGTCTCTGAGTGCCGCAAATTGACCGGGTCGCAATGTCTGGATCGCCGGAGCCAAGCCAAACAGCACTCCAGTGGCGACGGACAGCAGTGCTGTAAAGGAGAGCACTCGTGGATCCGGACTCACATCGATCTCAATCGGAAGCGCGATTGGGGGTCGTGCCGCGACGAGGAGATCGGCCGCCCACAGCGCCATCAACAAACCAACGGCGCCCGCCAAGAGGGAGAGCAGCATGCTCTCCGTGAGGAGTTGACGGGTGATGCGCCAGCGAGAGGCGCCCAGCGAATTGCGCAGAGCTATTTCCCGCTGGCGGCCCGTAGCCTTGGCCAGAGAGAGATTGGCCACGTTGAAGCACGCGATCAGCAAGACCAATCCCACGACACCCATCAGTACCGCCATGAAACCGGCGATGCCCTCGGTCGTTCCAGTCCCGATGCGATTCCGCTCCGCCTCGACGACTGTGAAGCTCTTGCCAGAGTTCTGGGTGGGGTGCTCTCGAGCAAGTGTCGCCGCCAGGCCCTGAGCCGCTACCTGGGCCTGAGAAACGGTGATCCCTGGCTTCAGACGACCGATGAGGTTGAGAAAGGGATCGACTCTGCCATCCAGTTGCACGGAGAACGTCAGGGCTTGGGAGGCCATCATCACAGGGACCCACATGTCCGGCGCCACGATCACGCTCGTGCCGCTGAAGCTCTCAGGCACAACGCCGACTACAGTGAACGGACGGCCGTTGACGCTGACGATCTGACCAATGATTTGAGGATCGGACCCGAACCTGCGCTCCCAAGTCCGATGGCTGAGAATTGCTACCGGATGGCTTCCAGGCGTTGCGTCTTCCTCCGGCAGGAAGCTGCGGCCGAGTGACGGTTGGACACCCAGAACCGAGAAGTAATTCGAGGTGACGACCTGCCCCAACAACACCTCAGAGCCGCTGACTCCAGCCAGCCCCAGGGGGGTGTAAGTCTCCGCCGCCAGGTCGGCAAAGACGTCGAGACCATCCCGCAGGTCCTTGTAGTCGGGGTACGACGTGATACCGTAGCGACTGCCGCCCTGGTAGGACGTGAAAACCGCCACGACTCGGTCGGGATCTTCCACCGGGAGCGGCCTGAGCAACAAGGCGTTGACGAGACTAAAGATCGCCGTGTTGGCTCCAATGCCCAGCGCCAAGGACGCAACCGCAACGAACGTGAACGCTCGGTGCCTCAGCAGCATCCGCGACCCAAATCGAATGTCCTGCCAGAGTGCAAGCACAGATGTCTCCCGTTTCCCACCACTCGAGCAGGAGTGCCATTCTCCCTACCTCGCCGAGTGCCGCTGTGCGGAGTCCTTCACTGCACCTCAGGCAATTCACGTGCCGCCAGCCATCAACCTGTAAGTCATTGACTTGTCAGGGTTCAGGAGGTTTCCCCAACACCACAAATCTCGAGCAACGTTCCACTGCGGGATGAAGCATCCCGATATCGGACATCCTGGTCGAGCCATTCGCCGCCTTGCCACCATTCCACCCAGACCCATATATCTGCGTGTCGTTCTTCGACCTCGGGCGATAAGCGTAAGCGGTGGAAGAGACAGTCTGGATATTGGCGTGCGTGCTGCGTGCATCGACTCCGAGACGCGAAACAGCAACGTCACGCCATAGGTCACTTGAACCTGCTCGAATGTTCAGGAGCACCCAACGGGAGGCTGGCTGATTAGGAGATTGTATGCAGCGAACCCTCGTCATTCTGAAAACCGGTAGCACGTTCCCTGACCTCGTGGAACAGCATGGAGACTTTGAGGACTGGGTGGCGGAAGGTCTGGCCCTGGCCAATGAGTCGGTTAGCGTCTTCGACGCTCAGGGCCCCAACCCCCTACCCAATCCCGACGCCCTTGCTGCGGTGGTCGTGACCGGTGCACACGACATGGTGACGGAGCACGCCCTGTGGAGTGAGACAGCTTCAGCATGGCTCCGGGAACTCGTCGGGCGACAAGTGCCGACGCTCGGTATCTGTTACGGTCATCAGCTCCTGGCACACGCACTTGGCGGCGAAGTGGGATACCATCCCCGAGGCAGCGAGGTCGGCACTGTATCGGTCACCCTGCTGCCCGCGGGCCGCAAAGATGCACTTCTCGGGGCCATGCCTCGTACCTTTCCGGCATACGCCACCCATGCACAATCTGTTCTGGAGCTGCCCTCGGGTGCGGTACGGCTGGCCGAGAGCGAGTTCGAGCGGAACCATGCCTTCCGCGTCGGCGAATGCGTTTGGGGCGTACAGTTCCATCCGGAATTCTCCGAGCCAGTGATTCGTCACTATGTCGACAGACAACGAGATCTGTTGGCCAAACAGGGCCAGACTGCTGAGCAGCTAATTGAGGCGATTGAGCCTTCGCCGGCAGGGCGCATCCTGCAGCAGTTCGGACAGCTCTTCGAGAAACGGTTTGCCCCGGCGAAGCGGTCACAAGCTCACACCGGGAGCCATGGACCACTTTGAAGCCCTCCTCGCGACCGCT
>JBDHDY010000160.1:0-7231 GCA_039591275.1 Gemmatimonadota bacterium
GGCCCAGATCCCTTCCCCGATCTGCTCCAACCTTCCCCATGGCTCTTGCCTGATCACTTGCTGCCTAACGCCGTGAGTCAGGAACTGACGGGCCGGCGGTGACAGGCCCGCTACGAACAGCAGATGGGCGCTGCATGACGCCGAGGCGTGGAGAAAAGTGCGACGGTCGATGAGTCCGCGGTTTCCTGTCATGACAACATCCCGTTGTCTTCCTACCGCTCGATAGGTTGATCGGCTCGATTGTACATGATCTCGCCTCCGACAATCGTGTACACGACCTCGGTCGACAAGATTTCATCTTCCGGAATGGTCATGATGTCTTTGGAAAGTACGGTGATGTCGGCCAACTTGCCCGGCGTGAGCGTCCCCTTGATGTCTTCCTCGAACGCCGCATACGCTCCATTCAGCGTGTACGACTTCAAAGCCTCCTCCCGACTCATCCGCTGCTCAGGAAAGAAGACCGATCCATCCTTGAGACGACGCGACACCGTCGCATAAAAGCTCTCGATGGCGGACACGTCCTCTACCGGCGCATCCGTGCCATTGGTGACGACGGCTCCAGTCTGCATGAGACTCTGCCACACGTAGGCACCCTCTCTTGCGCGCCGCTCTCCCAACCGCTCGAGCACGTACGGCGCATCTGAGGTAGCGTGGATACCCTCCATGGACGCTACCACTCCGAGCTCGCCGAAGCGGGGAATGTCATTAGGGTGCAGATGTTGTGAATGTTCGACGCGCCAGCGAAGATCGGTCTTGTCCGGATTTTCCCTGAAGGCGGCCTCGTAGATGTCCAGCGTTTCGCGGTTGGCCCGGTCGCCGATGGCGTGCGTACAGAGCTGAAATCCGTGCTGGATGGCCAGGCGTGCGGTTTCTTCAATGCTCTCGATCGAGCTCGTGTTGAGGCCCGCGCTCGAAGAAAGGTCCCTGTAGGGCTGGAGGAGCCATGCACCATGCGGTCCCAACGCCCCGTCGATCCCCCGCTTGATGGCACGAACGGTCAACTTGTTATCCCCGTACCCAATGAGACGGTAGTTGGGCAACGCCTCCGCAAGCTCCTCGTTGGAACCTCGCAGCATCACCCACATCCGCATGCCCATCTCTCCGTCGTCCACCATCTGTTTGAAGAGATCAACGGTCTCCAGTGACGATCCGGCATCCTGAAAACTCGTAATCCCCTTCGACAGCACTTCCTGAACGGCGAGTTGAGCCTGGCGGCGCGGGTCAGGGCGTACCGCTTGTTCCGAGGCAGGACCTAGCAGGCGCGAGGCGGTTTCCCGAAACACGCCGATGGGTTCGCCAGCCAAATCTCGCACGATCTGACCGCCCGACGGGTCGGCCGTCTCGCGCGTAATGCCCGCCATCTCCATGGCCCTGGCGTTCGCAAAGGTCGCATGCCCGCTCGCATGGCGCAGGATCACAGGGTTGTTTGGTGACACTCGGCTCAGGGAATGGTGGGTCGGCAGGCCGTCGACATTGGGTTCAGGCGTCTCGTCCCATTTCTCTTGGTGCCAACCCCGCCCGCGGATCAGCTCGCCGGTCAGTGCATCACTGGCCACGGCCTCCACCATGGAGACGACCTCACCCCAGTTTGCCACGTCCATCAAATCGAGTTGGAGGTTCGCATCGCCAATCCCCAGGAAATGGCCGTGGCTCTCGATGAACCCCGGAATGGCCAGCATGCCGTTCAGCTCTACGACCTCAGTTCCTCGGCCGATGAAGGCCGCGATCTCCTCATTGCTCCCTACCGCCATGATGGTGTCGCCTTTGACAGCGATCGCCTCGCCTTCGGGCATCGCGTCATCGATGGTGACCACTTTGCCGCCGCGGAGGACGAGGTCGGCCACACCCTCGGGCGTCCCACACCCTGCCCAGGCGACAACGAAACACGACAATAGAAAGGCCCAGTGAGTTCTCAGGAGAATAGACAACATCTTGCGGACCCCCCGCTTGGAAGCTCGTAGACTACTTTTTTCGGAAGCCACCCGACGACGTCGCTCTTGTCGAGCAGCAACGCCAATTATACACCTCGTGGCCACGCGCCGCCTCTCCGGACAGAGTCCGGTGAACGGCGGTCCTGGCTTTCGGCGATGGAGGGTTTACCCGTTGGCGAGCTGCGTCGTGTAGGCGTGGTGCGGGGAGTGAAAGTCTACTAATTCAGTCTTACACGAAATGCCTTTGCGGGGCTTCGGCGGGGGAGGGTCCGCTTCGGGCTCGACTCCAGACCGCCACCACCCAGCCCACCTGGGAGTCATCCCTCAACGGACCCTCCCCCACCTCGCTAGACGAGACATTGCACTTTGTTCACTTGCCGTACCACCTTGCTCTATCAGCGTCTATCCGCGCTCGTTCGCGTTATCCGCGGCCTCACTCACACCGCAATGCCGCCATGGGATCCGTACGGGCAGCGCGGCGGGCCGGCACGAGTACCGCAATAAGGGCGATGCCGGCAAGTAACCCCGTTATGACCACGATCGTCGGGGGATCGGTGGCGCTCACGCCGAAGAGAAACTGCGTCAAGACACGTTGCATTGCGACGATACCGGCCACCCCCACACCGATGCCGAGCGCAGTGAGCCACGTACCGTGGCGCAGCACGAGGGTCAACACGTCCTGTTCTCGGGCCCCGAGCGCCATGCGGAGACCGAGTTCCCGCGTACGCTGGCCAACCATGTAGGAGATCACGCCATAGAGGCCGACGGCCGCGAGTACGACGGCAACCACGGCGAACGCAATGACCAACCAAAGACTAAACCGCTCAGCGGCAACAGACGTCGACACCCGCTGCTCGAAGGTCTCGATCTGGTACGGGGCCAGTTGATCGTCCAGCGAGAGGACCGCAGTGCGCACCGGAGCGACGAGTGTTTCCGGCGGTTGGCGCGTGCGAATTGCCAGCGTCATGCTGGTGAGATACATGGAGCTGTAGGTCTGGAGATACGATACATACATGTGCGGTTCGAGCGGCTCGCTGAGTGACGCCTGCCGTGTATTACCGACAATCCCGATGATCTCCCCCTCCCAATCGTTGTACTTGATGACCAATCGCTTGCCGATGGGATCTTCCCCTGGGAAGAACTGACTTTCCATCGTCTGGTCGATCAGGATGCCGTGGGGCGAGTCTTCACCATCGAGCTCAGTGAAATCACGCCCGCGTAGCAACGGAATCTCCACCGTTTGAAGGTATCCGGGGCTGACCCAGCGCAACATCGCTGCCACCCGGTCCGCGGGTGTCGCGGGCGGGTTTTCGGGACGATAAAACGAATTGCGCCAAATTCCCCCGCGGCCCGTGAGCGGCAGCATGCTCGCCATAGCCACCGACTCGGCGCCGGGCACGTCTCTCACCGTCTGATGGAGATGCCGGAAGAACGTAGCGCGATCGAGCGGTTCCGAGTACTCAGACCCCGGAATGGAGACACGCATCGTCAACAGGTTCGCTGGATTCACGCCAGGGTCCACGTTGACCAGGCGCACGAAACTGTTCACGAGGAGCCCTGCCCCGACAAGAAGCACCAGGGAGAGCCCCACCTCAGCCACCACCAGCCCTTCACGGAGCTTGCGGCCCCGTCCGGCGATGCGCCGCCCACCTTCCACCAAAGCGGAACTGACATCGGTTCGAGCACCCTGGATGGTAGGAGCGATTCCAAAGATCACACCCGTGAGACCGGTCAGTGCGAGTGTGAAGACGAGCACGGGAACATCGATCGCTATGGTTTGGCTGAACAATGCCGCCGGTGCCATTGCACTAACGAGATCGACTGCGCCCTCCGCGATACCAACACCGAGGGCCGCGCCAAGCGCAGCGAGGAGCAGGCTCTCTGTGAGTAACTGTCGTGCCAAGCGCCCACGCCCCGCTCCCAGGGCGGTGCGAACCGCAAATTCTCCGTGACGAACACTACCACGAGCCAATTGTAGATTGGCGACGTTCACGCAGGCGATGAGAAGCACCACGAACACGGCACCTTGCAATAGAAGTAGTGCCGGCCGGATCTCACCCACGAGATCGTCGTGCAGCGGGGCAACGGTTACGCCCCAGCCTTCCTGCTCCCTTGAATATTCGAGGGCAAGGCGGTCCGCGATGGTTTCGAGGTCCGCACGGGCCTGATCCAGTGTCACGTCACCAGATAAGCGTGCAATGGCAGATAAGTAGTGCGACCCTCGATTGTTCCAACTTCTCTCGTCGAGTGCCAGCGGCCGCCACAACGAGACACCGTGAGGAAGATCAACTCCCGGCGGTGCTACTCCCACGATCTCGTGATTGATGCGGTTGAGCGCTAGACTCGCACCGATGATGCCCGAGTCGGCCGCAAAACGACTGTACCAGTATCCATGACTCAGGACTACGACATGGTGGTTACCCAAGTTGCCTTCCTCAACGCGAAACATGCGACCTAACGCGGGTTGCACGCGCAGGACGGCAAAGAAACCGGGCTGCACAGTGCCTAGCCGCACCCGCTCGGGGATCTCTCCAGCAACGGTGACGGTGCCCCCGGTTTCGTAGTATGCCGCGATTCCCTCGAAGACGTCGTTTTGTTGTTGCCAATCGCGAAAGTTTGCGGGAGAGCTGGTGTTGCGCGTATAGCCACGGCGCGTCTCGCTCTGCCACACAGCAACGATCTCGTCCGGGGTATCGTAGGGAAGTGGCCGCAGCAGCACGGCGTTCACCAGGGTGAACATTGCCGTGTTTGCCCCGATCCCGAGTGCCAACGTGATTACGGCAACCGCGTGGAAGCCCGGCGCATTGCGCACACCCCGAAGCGCATACTGCAAGTCCTGAAGCATGGACCGCACTACGCCGTCTCCCCGACGACGCTTCGGTGATCTGGAACGGCGTCCTCGCCGAAAGGTCCCCACATGTTCGCGTGGCACGGCTCGCACCGCATCGGCGAGCATACGTTTCCATGCCCGGATCCGACCACGCACTCCACCATGGTCGGTGCTCGCCGTGAGCAAATCGAGGAAATCCTCTTGCATGGCAGATGCAAATCGCAAGCGGAAGCGGCGCGGGTACGCACGCAGCGCGACTCGGAAGAGCAGGAGGGAGAATCGAAACCGGCTCCGTGGAGACAGATGCATGTTACGCACCCCTTGGTGCCAATCCCTTGGCTCGCACCATATCGGAGAGCCGAGCTAGCCGCGCCGATTCCGCTTCGAGGGCACCGCGACCTACCGTGGTGAGGCCGAACACGCGCCGCCTGCCGCCATCAGCGGCGGGCTGTTCCTCGACCAGCCCGGCCTCCTCCATCCGCTGGATGGAGCCGTAGATGGTGCCCGGCCCCATGCGCGGAGACGACTCCGCCGACTCCTCGACGGCCCGCATGATTCCGTAGCCGTGGAGGGGTCCCTCAGACAGGGCAAGGAGAATGTGGAAGACGGCAGGAGTCAGGGGCCCATGCGTTTCCGTATCTTGTTTCATGGCAATCAATTACCCGCGCAAACATTACTGTAACAGTATTACCGTTACAGTAATATACCCAAGTCCTCAGAAGGTTCCACCGCCGGGCGCTCAAACCGGAGACGCGCAGAGGTGCTGCTGAGGGGACATTGAGGCGTATGTTTGGACCGGCTCACAACGGAAAGGCGTGGTAATCAACCGATGGCATACCAACAGACTTCTCTTCCACACACCGGCATCGCCACGTTCTGCAAGGCGCCCTTTATCCCGAACCTCGATCAACTCGAGGCCGACGTCGCGGTGGTGGGAATCCCCTACGACGGCTCCACCGCCATGCGCCCGGGTTCCCGTCAGGCACCGCGAGCCATCCGCGATGCATCCGGGCGCTTCGGCTTCCTAGGACGGCCCGACCACAGCGGCTTCTATGACATCAATCGCGATCGTCGCTTGCTCGAGGGCATCCGCATCGTGGATGTAGGCGACGTCGACGTGATCTACGACGACCGGGAACGGAACTTTCGGCTCATCCATGACAGGCTTTCCAGAATCCTCGCCAAGGGCGCACTGCCGCTGGTCTTGGGTGGCGATCATTCTATTTCGTATCCTGTCATCCGGGCGTTCGAACTGAACAACCCACTCACTGTCGTATTGATTGACGCACACCTGGACTACAGAGACGAGGTCATGGGGCTCAAATACACGAACAACAGCCCCATGCGTCGAGCACACGAGTTGCCATTCGTCACCCGGATCGCAAGCTTCGGAATCCGCGGCATCAAGTCAACCGACCAAGACATCCGCGAGAGCCGTGCCCATGGCAACCTGGTCTTCTCGAACTACGACGTCTTTAATAGAGGAATAGACGAGTTGCTCAGCGAGCTGCCGGACGATATCGGCAATTACTACGTGAGCATCGATATCGACGGGCTAGACCCTTCAATTGCGCCCGGTACCGAGAGCCCGGAGGCCGAAGGACTGACGGTGACACAGGTAAAGGAGATTCTCCAAGGCGTCGCGCAACGCGGGGATCTCGTTGGCGTGGACCTCGTGGAAGTCAATCCGTACCTGGACCCCGCGGAGCTGACACAACACATCGCCGTGCAGCTGCTAATTGAAACGATCGCCAGCAAGCGGTGGTGAGACGAGGGGCTTGGGCTTGGGGCTTGGGGATTAGGGCTTGGGGATTAGGAATATGAGAATACCAGCCTATTCCCACTGCCCAATGCCCAAGCCCTGGTGGATGGGAATGGCGGGGTTGCCTGCGTTACCAAGGGAACTCCACGTTGTTCACCAATGTTTGTACGGACAGAGGTCAGTCTTGGACCTCGCCTAATTGGATCCTCGACGCACAACCAATCTGAGGAATCGACTCTGTGTCAACCGTTCGCACCCATCTCAAACTCGCCGTTCGTGCCTTCATCCAACAGCCGGGATTCACGGCCGCGGCCGTCGTGACATTGGCGCTTGGTATCGGAGCCAACAGCGCGATCTTCAGCGTTGTCAACGCCGTTTTGTTGCGGCCGCTTCCCTATCAGGACGCCGAGCGGATTGTGATGCTGTGGCGCACGGCTCCCGCTCAAGGAGAGATCGAGGGTTTTGTTTCGTATCCCGATTTCCGAGACTGGAAGGATGAGAGCGAGTCGTTCGAGGATCTCGCCGCGTTCTGGGCGTTCCCCAACGGCAACGTGAATCTCACAGGAGGCACCGAGCCGGAACGCGTTCCCGTGGCGCGGGTGACTGCCGGCTATTTCGAGCTTCTTGGCGTGCTTCCCATTGCAGGCCGCACGATTCGCCCTGAGGAAAACGTCGTCGGGAATCACCGCGTGGCGATGCTCAGCTACG
>JBDHDY010000161.1:0-9420 GCA_039591275.1 Gemmatimonadota bacterium
TGTATACAATGAGACGTTTGCCCGGCTCGCCGAGCTACGGGCGCAGGCGGAACGGGCCCGCAACCTCGGCGGGCTTTACACGACGGCGGTTTTGCCCCAGGCCCACGCCTCTGTGGAATCCGCGCTATCGGCATACCGTGTGGGAAGCGTGGATTACATGACACTTGTGGAGAACGAAATGACCGTCAACCGGTACGAGATCGAGACCGTGCGGCTTGCAGCCGAGTACCATCGCGCGGTCGCCGAGATCGACGCCCTCATCGGCCGTGATGCAGGAGGTGCCCAATGAGATCCACCGTCATACTCCTGCTGGCTGGCACGATGGCCGCTGTCGGCTGTGGTGGGTCTGAAGAGATGTCGTCCATGCCCGGCATGACGGCGGAAGAGCATGCCCGCATGCAGGCCGGTGGCACCCAGGGCGAAATGGATAGCACGGGTGCGATGGTTCGCACCATGGTTCACCTCACGGAACAACAAGAGCGTGCCTTGGGTGTGGTCTACACCACGGTCCACCTCGACAGCATGGCGCGGACGATCCGTACCGTCGGGCTCATTGAAGCCCCCGAGCCGAACATCGCCGACGTCACTCCGAAGATCGACGGGTTTGTCGAAGAACTGTTTGTGGATTTCACTGGCGAGTCGGTACGGCAGGGTGATCCGCTCTTGACGCTCTATAGCCCAATACTCGTGGCAGCCCAGGAAGAGCTTCTTACTGCCAAACGGCTCGCTTCGCAGCTCAGCGAGGATGCCGGGGAGGCATGGCGCAATGCCCAGGCCATGTTGGAGGCAGCGCGCCGCCGGTTCGCGTACTGGGACATAACGGCGGCGCAGGTGGAGCGCATCGAGCGCACCGGCGAGGTACGGAAGACCCTCACGCTCGTAGCACCCGTAACCGGAATCGTGCTCGAGAAGCACGTGGTGGAAGGCCAACGCGTGACACCTGGTATGCACCTCTATAGGCTTGCCGATCTCACGGAGATGTGGGTTGAAGGAGAAGTTTTCGAGCAAGACCTCCAGTTCGTGCGCCCGGGAGCCCAAGCCCACATTGAAGTAGCGGCCTATCCCGGAGAGCACCTGATGGGCTTGGTCAGCTTTGTATACCCAACAGTCGATGAGCGAGGCCGTACTAACCGGGTACGTGTGACGGTTCGCAACCGAGACCTGCGTCTCAAGCCCGGGATGTATGCGACGATTTACTTCGATGTACTCATCGGACGTGAATTGCTGGCGGTTCCCGTCGATGCAGTCGTCGTGACCGGTGAGCGAAACTTGGTGTTCATCCGTGACGCTGAAGGCATGCTTGCACCGCGCGAGGTCGTCCTTGGCACAAGGAGCGGTGACCGAGTGCAGATCCTAGCCGGGTTGACCGAGGGCGAGACGATCGTTGCCTCCGCCAACTTCCTGATCGATGCGGAGTCGCGTCTTGCCGCCACGGGTGGCAGCATGCCTGGTATGTCGCATGCGGGCCACGGTGCCGCAGTCGAACCCGACACGACTGAGATGGAGCACCCGCATGATTAACGCCATCATCGCATGGTCGCTGCGGAATCGCTTCCTGGTGCTGCTCGCCAGCGCTGGAGTGATCGTCGGTGGGATCCTCGCCATGCTGAGCACGCCGCTCGACGCCATCCCGGATCTGTCCGACGTGCAGGTCATCATCCAGACGAACTACCGCGAGCAGGCCCCTGAGATCGTCGAGGACCAGGTCACCTACCCGATCGCGTCCGAGATGCTGAAGGTACCCGGCGCCCGGGTCGTGCGGGGTTACTCCTTCTTTGGCCTCAGTTTGGTTTACGTGATCTTCGACGACGGGACCGACCTCTACTGGGCCCGATCCCGAGTACTCGAGTATATGAGCGGCCTGCGGCAGAATATGCCGCCCGGTGTTGAGCCGACCCTGGGTCCCGATGCGACCGGTGTGGGTTGGGTGTTCGAGTACACTTTGGAGTCAGACCAACTGGACCTGGCCGAGTTGCGCACGCTGCAAGATTGGTACATCCGCTACCAGCTCACCGCGGTCCCGGGGGTGTCGGAGGTGGCGAGCCTCGGGGGCTTCGTCCGGCAATATCAAGTTGAGGTAAACCCTGAGCGGTTGCGCGCATTCAACATCCCAGTCACACGGGTGGCGCAGGCAATCGGTTCGCACAACGTCGACATCGGAGCCCGGGTCCTCGAAATGGGGGGCCGCGAGTACATGATCCGCGGACTCGGATATCTCCGCGGTATCGAGGACATCGAAGAAGTCGCTGTCGGAGCCACCACAACCGGCACGCCAATCCGAGTGCGAGACGTGGCCACGGTGCAGCTTGGCCCCGCGCCGCGGCGCGGCGCCAGCGACCTCGACGGGCACGGCGAGGTCGTAGCGGGGATCGTCGTCATGCGCTTTGGGTCAGATGCCCTCAAAACCATCGAGGCGGTTAAGGATCGCCTCGAGGAAATTGAGGCCGGCCTGCCGGCCGGGGTTCGACTCCGGACGGCCTACGACCGAAGCGACCTCATTCACCGAGCAATCGATACGCTGCGAGACAAACTCATTGAGGAATCGTTGATCGTCGGCGCCGTCGCCGTGCTCTTCTTGCTGCATGCCCGTTCGGCGCTTGTTGCAATCATCACGTTGCCCCTTGGCATTCTGATCTCGTTCATTGTGATGCGCGCCATCGGCGTCAATGCGAACATCATGAGCCTCGGTGGTATTGCCATCGCCATCGGTGCGATGGTCGACGCGGCCATCGTGATGATCGAAAACATGCACAAGCACATCGAGCGCGACGATGGCCGCTCTTCCAGGTGGGAGCTGGTATTGGAAAGCGCCAAGCAGGTGGGCCCACCGCTCTTTTTCTCCCTGCTCATCATTACGTTCAGCTTCCTCCCAGTGTTTTCCCTGGAGCAGCAGGAGGGCCGCCTCTTCAAGCCTCTGGCATATACCAAGACCTTCGCCATGGCGGGGGCGGCGCTCCTGTCGATCACACTCGTGCCCGTGCTCATGGGATATCTGATTCGTGGCAAAATCCTGTCGGAGCGGCAAAATCCTGTCAATCGCGCGCTCCGATGGGGCTACAGACCGGTCATAGACTTCGTGGTCCGGCGCCCATGGATAGTTGTGGGGGCAGCGGTCATTGTTCTTGCCGCCACGATCGTGCCGTGGCGCCGGCTCGGCAGCGAATTCATGCCGCCTCTGCAAGAGGGATCCATTCTCTTCATGCCCACGACCGTGCCGGGCGTTTCCATCGCACAGGCGAGGGAGATCATGCGCTACCAGGACAGCGTACTGGCATCGTTCCCCGAGGTTGAGACGGTACTTGGCAAAGCGGGACGTGCCAACACCGCAACAGATCCGGCCCCGCTGGATATGTTCGAGACCACCATCACCCTCAAGCCGAAGGACGAGTGGCGGCCGGGCTTGACATATGAGCGATTGCTCGCCGAGATGGATCGCGCGGTGCAGTTACCGGGCGTGACGAACGCCTGGACGATGCCCATCAAAGGGCGGATCGACATGCTTGCAACGGGTATCCGTACGCCGGTTGGCATCAAGATCTTCGGGCCGAACTTGGATACCCTGCAGATGCTGGGCGAGCGTGTTGAACGTGTCATGCAGCAGATCCCCGGCACTCGCAGCGCGTTCGCTGAGCGCGGTGTGTCGGGATACTACGTCGACATCGACATCGATCGCGCGGAAGCTGCCCGATACGGCTTGAATGTCGGAGACATTCACAACGCGATCATGGCCACCGTCGGTGGGCTGAATGCCGCGATCATCGTGGAGGGGCGTGAACGCTACGCGGTCAATGTGCGGTATCCCCGCGAACTGCGCGACAACCTAGAAAAGCTGCGGGAGGTGATCATCCCAGCGATGGGTCAAACCCAGATTCCCTTGGGTCAAGTGGCCAGGGTGGAGGCGCTGCAGGGAGCCATGGCCGTGAAGACCGAAAACGCGTTCCCGGTCACAATCGTCTTTGTGGATATCGGTGATAGAGATGTCGGGGGGTACGTGCGGGAAGCCCAACAAGTCGTGGCTCAACAGATCTCGCTTCCAACGGGGTACACGCTCGTGTGGAGCGGCCAGTATGAATTCATGCAAAGGGTCACTCAAAAACTGCAAGTCGTCCTCCCCGTGACCCTGGGGATCATATTTCTGCTGTTGTATCTGAACTTCCGAAGCGTCCCGGAATCGATGATCGTCATGCTGGCCCTACCGTTCTCTCTGGTTGGCGGCATCTGGTTCCTTTGGCTCTTGGGGTACAACACGAGTGTCGCCGTATGGGTGGGCTTCATCGCTCTGGCCGGTGTTGCGGCTGAGACAGGTGTGATCATGCTCATCTACCTCGATGAGGCATTCCATCGTCGGCGTATGGAAGGCCGTATGCAGAAGGCAGCCGATGTGGCGGCCGCTGTGCGGGAGGGGGCACTGGAGCGCCTGCGGCCCGTGATTATGACCGTCACGGCGATCATCGCGGGCCTCGCACCGATTCTGTGGAGCTCCGGAACGGGCGCCGATGTGATGAAGCGTGTCGCTGCTCCCATGGTGGGGGGTATGGTGACAGCCTCGCTTTTGACCTTGGGCGTGATCCCCGCGATCTACCTACTCTGGCGAAGGTGGCAGATTAGCAGGCAGCAACTCGTGATGGTTCATCAAGCAGGTCGTGACGAGCTGGCGCTGGCATCTGAAGATGGATGATCTAGCACAGTTGTACACAGTGAGGCGATCCTTGGACAGTTCGAGGTCGGTATAATAGGACCTATGGAGGAGGGTCGAATGAACATGCGCGCTACCTTAACGCTTGGCATTGTTGTTGGATTTCTTCTGAGCGCCACAGGCTGTGGCGATGAAACGACGGCGCCAGCGGATGAGACACCCGTGGCCGCAGCTTTGGCTTCAGTCGTGCCTTCCGGCGGCGCCACCGGCATCGATCCCAATACGATGATCCGGATTGGTTTCACCCATCCCATGCAGGCTGGCATGCAGATGTATGCCGTGCTTCACGAGGGCGGAGCAGGTGGGCCTCTCGTGGATGGGACCTGGGCCTGGTCCGGCGACATGATGCACCTCACTTTTCAACCCACCGAGCCGCTCGAGCACCAGACGGAGTACACCATCCACCTCGGCGGCGGCATGCGAGATGCCGAGGGGAACCCGATCGATTGGGAACCTAGCTCACAGCATATGGGCGGCGAGTGGTGTACGGCCGACATGTTGGGTGGCATGATGAACCACATGATGGGTCCAGGGTGGATGCACGAGAACGGAACCTATGGAATGGGCTTTACGTTTACGACGCGCTGACGATTTGGATGTTAGAGATGAGGACACGCCGCTGAGCCTATCGGTGGCGAGACGAGCCAATCACGGCGGTAAACGCTCATGACGCATGATATGCGTAACTCGCAAGGGGCCACGGATCCGGTCTGTGGGATGACGGTGGATCCGGCGACCGCTGCCGCGAAGCACGATTTCGACGGACAGACTTACTACTTCTGCAGCCCCCACTGCGCAGAGCGATTTCAGGCCAACCCTCAATCGTACCTCGAAGGGGAAGGCACGACCGCGGCTGCGCCGGGTGCGACGTATACCTGCCCGATGGATCCCGAAGTCCGGCAAGACGGTCCCGGCGCGTGCCCGAAGTGCGGTATGGCTCTCGAACCTGCCGAACCGGTGCTGCCGACCCGCACCGAATACGTGTGCCCCATGCATCCCGAGATCGTGCGGGACGAGCCGGGGAGCTGCCCGAAGTGCGGCATGGCCCTCGAGGCACGCACGGTGACCCTCGAGGAAGAAGAAAACCCCGAACTGGTGGACATGACCCGGAGGTTCTGGGTGAGCCTTGTCCTGACGATTCCAGTGATCGTGGTGGCGATGGGAGAGCTTCTGCCTGGCGCTCCGCTGCGCTTCTTAACGGAGAGCGGCGTGCGACCGTGGCTGGAGCTCGCGCTGGCGACACCCGTGGCACTTTGGGGTGGACTTCCCTTCTTCGTGCGTTTCTGGCAGTCGCTCGTGAACCGCAGCCTCAACATGTTCACGCTCATCGGGCTTGGCGTAGCCGTGGCGTTCATCTATAGCGTGGTGGCGACACTGTTCCCCGAGATCTTCCCCACATCGTTTCGCAACGAGGCAGGTGAGGTCGGAGTGTACTTTGAGGCCGCCGCAGCCATTGTCACCCTCGTCCTGCTCGGGCAGGTTCTGGAGCTCAAGGCGCGAAGCCGTACGGGAGCCGCCATCAGAGCGCTGCTGGGGCTGGCACCGAAGACTGCACGCCGTCTGTACGACGATGGCAGAGAAGAAGATGTTCCGCTAGAGCAGGTGCACCCGGGCGACCGGTTACGCGTGCGTCCGGGTGAGAAGATTCCAGTAGATGGTGAAGTGCTGGAGGGGTCGAGCTCGGTGGACGAATCGATGATCACCGGCGAGCCAATTCCAGTGGAGAAAGCTTCTGGTGACCGTGTCATCGGAGCCACTGTGAACGGCACGGGTTCCCTGACAATGCGAGCACAGCGTGTGGGGGCCGAAACGCTGCTCTCACAGATCGTCAAGATGGTTGCGGAGGCGCAGCGAAGCCGAGCACCTGTTCAGAAGCTGGCGGATGTCGTCGCTGGATACTTCGTGCCGGCAGTGGTTGCGATTGCCGTTCTCACATTCGTCACATGGGCATTGATCGGACCCGAGCCAAGAATGGCGTATGCGCTGGTCAACGCCGTGGCCGTGCTCATCATTGCGTGTCCCTGTGCCCTCGGTCTCGCAACACCAATGTCGATCATGGTGGCCACGGGCAAGGGCGCGTCGCTCGGCGTCCTCTTCAAGAATGCGGAGGCGGTGGAAATTCTCAGGAACGTGAACACTCTGGTGCTGGACAAGACCGGCACGCTGACTCTGGGGAAGCCAAAGCTGGCAAGTGTGATTGCCGCTGAGGGCTGGAGCGAAGACGAGTTGCTGCACGTCGCGGCGAGTCTCGAGCGCGGCAGCGAGCATCCGCTGGCGGCTGCGATTGTTGAGGGAGCAGCGGAACAAGGTGTCTCGTTGGTAGAGGCACGATCATTCGAATCCCTGACCGGGAAGGGCGTCACGGGTATCGTGGGAGACCGCGTCACCGCCCTGGGCAATGCGAGGTTGCTGGGAGAGCTGGCGGTCGATCTCGGCGATCTTCGAACGCAGGCGGAACTTCTCCGTAAAGATGGACAGACCGTAATGTTCGTGGCGGTTGACGGCAAAGTGGCGGGTCTGGTTGGTGTGCAAACAACACCTCAGGCGATTCACTCTCTACATGAAGAAGGTATCCGTGTCGCGATGTTGACGGGCGACAGCCGGAGCACCGCTGAAGCAGTGAGCAAGAAGCTGGGTATCGACGAAGTGATCGCCGAAGTGCTTCCGGATCAGAAAGCAGAAGTGGTCAAGCGACTCCAGAGCGAAGGGCGGATTGTGGCCATGGCGGGTGACGGGATCAACGACGCTCCGGCGCTCGCACAGGCGCAAGTGGGTGTCGCGATGGGAACGGGGACCGACGTTGCTATGGAAAGCGCGGGTGTGACACTCGTCAAGGGAGATCTGCGCGGAATCGTCCGCGCTCGGCGCTTGAGCCGCGTCACCATGCGAAACATCAAGCAGAACCTGTTCTTTGCATTCGTCTATAACAGCCTCGGTATCCCTCTGGCGGCCGGCGTGCTGTACCCCGTCTTCGGGCTTCTCCTCAGCCCAATGATTGCCGCTGCGGCGATGAGTTTCAGCTCGGTTTCAGTAGTGGCGAATGCACTACGATTGCGGAGGGCCACCGTCTGACTCTTTTTTAAGGACTCTTCACACATAAAGCCGCCTTCACACCCCTCTTGATTCTTTCTCACATCGACAGGCGTACTTTCTCTTCAATACCTGGTGCAGTGCGACCGTCCTGGGGCTATTAGGTGTCGGTCGAAAGGGAGATGTACTCATGAAAAAGCTCGCCGCCGTTGTGCTATTTCCCGCCGCTATTACAATGCTCCTTTTCGCAGACGGGCCCGCGCAGCGTCAGAGCGAGCGTGGCGGGGGCTGGCACGCTGGAGCTGCATACTCCGAGCTTTACGACCCGGAGACGGTGGAAACGGTTCGCGGCAGGGTCCTCAGGCTGGATTTCGTTACACCGTTGAACGGAATGTCCCCCGGTGTCTTGGCGATTCTGGGAACCGTCCGTGGGGAGTTGCCAGTACATCTCGGTCCTGCGTGGTTCATCGAGAATCAGAACGGAGAGCTCCGCCGCAACGAAGAGGTCGAGATCACCGGCTCCCGGATCGTCATGGAGGGTGACGTCATTTTGATGGCTGCGCTCATTGCCAAAGACGATCGTGTGTTCACACTGCGGCACATGGACGGCTTCCCTATTTGGTCGGGTTGGCGGGCCTCCATTGACGTGTGCGCGATTGGACTCACCGCGGCGCGTTGCCCTACACTGAGGGTTCTCCAATCTCATACATAACCAAGGCTCCGTCGGGTTAATACCGCTCTGGCGGTGTGATCCTGCACGCGAGGGACTGTAGGACAATGGGAGCGAGTAGTCGCTCACTTGACTTGATTATCGCCGGTGGGGAGCGCCCTCTGAAGCCTGGTTCTTCCTCATACTTCCGGTCCTGGCCCAGGATGCGCTCCATGGATGGGCCCCCAAGGAGGAAGCTCCGCCGACGCCCCAAGGGAGCGTTGGATCTCGGCCCCGGTACCCTGTACCGCACCATTCGGCGCATCCTTGTGGGGGGCCTGATCCAGGATCCAGCGCTGTGCGGTGGGAGTCGCTGGGTTTTGGGGGCGTGTGCTGGTGGATCACGTCGGCTCGGTGATCGCCGAACATGGATCCAGACTTGGCGGGGATCGACGATGTAGCCGCGGTATGCGCCCCGACCGTCACGCTGAGCGGCGACGAAGGGGGGTGGGCTACATGCTGTACAACGTGTTGCGGGACCCTCGGCTCCCGTTCGCGCGTTGGCCAAGAGTCCCACCTTTACCTCGCAACGGTCCTCATCCTTGCGGTCGGGATCGGAGCGAACACGACGTTTCCGCGTTCGCGAATACTCTATTCTGTGATCGACCGCCGTTTGTCTAGGCGCCGGACCGGTTGGTGCGGATCAATCGCACGAAGGGTTCGTCGCGGGCGAGTTCGTTCCCCTTGCGGATTACCAACATTATCGTGACAACAATGCGGTTCGCGGCATCGCACGGGGATTGAAGCTTACCGTCATCGGTACCGTGCTGGGAAGTGCCGTCACCCATCCTTCCCCCTTAACTGACCGCCCTTTACCTTCCGCCTGTTTCGCGTCGTGCGGGACTCGCCAGCCCGGGAAAACCTATTCCTTTAATAAGAAGTTGGCGTGGAGGCCGACGCGGGGTGATCTAAGAACTGATAGCAACAGCCGAGGCATGGTCGCCACCCGGCTGGCGGAGCCTCTCGGCCCTCGTCAAGGAGGTCT
>JBDHDY010000162.1:0-7215 GCA_039591275.1 Gemmatimonadota bacterium
TGCCGATAAATTCTGGGCCAGCGTGTCTCAAGCTCTCGCACCGGGTGATTTCTTCCTTCTTGGTGTCGACCTGATCAAGAGTACGACCGTTCTCCACGAGGCCTACAACGACGCAGCTGGAGTGACGGCTGCCTTTACCAAGAATCTCTTTGCGCGGCTCAACCGCGAACTCGGTGCCGGGGTCGATATCGATCAGATTGAACATGTGGCGCGCTACAATGCCGAGTGGCAGCGGGTGGAAATCTACGCGCGCTTCCTGACCAACCAGCAGGTACATCTGGAGCCTCTCGGTCGCAGCATCAAGGTCGAGGCGGGCACGATGGTCATGACCGAAATCAGCCGTAAGTACTCCCTCCACCGGCTGAAGGAATACCTGGCCTCCTTCAACTTCTCGGTGCGTTCAGTGTACACCGACGACAACCAGTGGTTTGCCGTCCTGCTGCTACAGCGCGATAGCGACTGAAGCCACTCTTCGACCCCCTGGCCGACGGTACCCACGCGTTCTGCCCGCGGTCCCGAGCTGTACCCACACCGCACACATCCCCCCAGGCGGTAGGGCGGTAGTATCGCAACCGGCGAAATTCTTGATTATGCGTCGCTGCACCTTTGCCTGTTTGCCTGGTCAATTCCCCGTAACAGCCCCCACTGCCGCGGACGACACGAGACGAGCGTACTTGCCCATGACACCGTTGGCGTAGCGCGCCGCAGGTGGTTGCCAGGCTTCGAGCCGGCGGTGAAGCTCTGCGTCACTCAGGTCCACCTCGAGGCGACGATGTTCCACGTCGACCACCACCGGGTCACCGTCTTGGAGCGCAGCGATTGGACCTCCCACCGCAGCTTCCGGTGCCACGTGTCCCACCATCAAGCCGTGGGTAGCCCCCGAGAATCGGCCGTCCGTGAGCAAGGCAACCTCCGATCCCAAGCCGGCGCCCACGATGGCGGCCGTTACTCCCAACATCTCGCGCATGCCGGGGCCGCCCTTCGGTCCTTCGTAGCGGATGACAACCACATCTCCTGACTGGATCTCGCCTCCCTGGACTGCCGCGAACGCGTCTTCCTCTCGATCGAACACGCGGGCGGGGCCCCGATGCACCATACGCTCGTGACCGGCGACCTTGAGCACGCCTCCGTCGGGCGCCAGGTTGCCTTTCAGAATCGCCAACCCTCCCGTGGGTTTGATGGGTTCAGCGACCGCCCGCACGACCTCCTGCCCGGGTGTCTCTATCGCGCGCTGTGCTGCTTCAGCCAGTGTCGATCCCGTGACCGTCCGGCTGTCGCCGTGGAGTCGGCCCGCGGAGAGCAACCGTTGCGCCAGTAGTGCGACGCCTCCTGCATGGTGAAAGTCGGGAGCCGTGAAGCGTCCGCTCGGTTTGAGGTCGACCAGCAACGGTGTCTCCGTGCTGATCCGGTCAAAGTCATCGATGGCGAGCGGCACGCCGGCCTCTCGGGCCACTGCCAAGAGGTGTAACACCGCATTCGTTGACCCGCCCGTGGCCGCAACACAGGCGATCGCGTTCTCGAGTGATTGGCGAGTGATGATATCGCGCGGGCGAACATCCTGTTCCACGAGGTGCACAATCAAACGCCCACATTCTTTCGCCACCTCCACCTTGTTCGGATCCAGCGCTGGTATGCTGCCGCTTCCCATGGGAGAGATGCCCATCATTTCGAACGCGGTGGCCATGGTGTTGGCGGTAAACTGGCCCCCGCACGCACCAGCGCCCGGGCATGCGGCGCACTCGATGGCGTGCAGCTCTTCCGGAGTGATCTTGCCAGCCGCACAGGCACCAACGGCCTCGAACACATCCTGAATCGTGACGTCGCGTCCGTCATACCGTCCCGCTTGGATGGAACCGCCGTAGAGCATGAGCCCCGGTCGGTCAAGGCGGGCGAGGCCCATCACGGTCGCCGGAATCGTCTTGTCGCACCCAGATATCCCGATCACACCATCGAACATGTGGCCACGACCCATGAGCTCGAGGGAGTCCGCCACGAGTTCGCGACTGATCAGCGACGCCTTCATTCCCTCGGTGCCCATGGTGATCCCATCCGAAATCACAATCGTGTTGAACTCGAGCGGCGTACCGCCTGCTTCCCGGATCCCTTCCTTGACGTGCTCAGCGAGGTGCCGGAGGTGGTAGTTGCATGGGGTTGTCTCCGCCCACGTGTTGGCGACGCCAATCAGGGGCCGCTCGAAATCCTCGTCGGTCAATCCCACCGCCCGAAGCATGGAGCGGGCTGGAGCCCGATCACGTCCGGTCAGCTGTGTACGGCTGGGCCAGGTATCGCTCGGCGTGCCGTGTTCCTGTGGTTTCTTCCCCTTGTTCATGCCGCGTGTATTTCCTTCTTCGGTTTCCCTTGACCCACCGGCGTGCGCCAGCCGTGAATGTCCGGAGCCTCACCGCGCGCCATGGAGAGGAGTTGTCTCTGCAGTGCTCTGGTGACGGGACCGGCTCCGCCGGTACCGATGTCCATGCGATCCACGCTGCGAATTGGAGTGACTTCCGAAGCCGTTCCGGTGAGGAAGAGCTCGTCGGCGGAGTAGAGCATCTCGCGGGGGACCGTTTGTTGGGTGGTGGGTATGCCCATGTCCCTGGCCAGCGTCAACACGCAGTCGCGCGTAATCCCGCACAAAATAGAACCGTCCACTTGGGGCGTGATCAATGTGCCGCCCCGTACGAGAAAGAGGTTCTGGCCGCTCGCCTCACTCACCAATCCATCGGGTGCGAGTGCAATAGCCTCCGAGTACCCGTTGGTGACGGCCTCCATCTTGATCAGCTGGGCGTTTATGTAATTGCCACCCACCTTGGCCATGGCGGGGTGGGTGTTCGGCGCCGGGCGGGACCAACTGGACACGCACACGTCCACCCCCTGGTCGAGTGCCTCCTCACCGAGGTAAGCTCCCCACGGCCAGCAGATGAGGTAGGTCTCGATCGGGCTTGCGCCAGGGTGGATCCCCGCGGTCCCCATCCCACGAAGGACCACAGGCCGGATATAACACTCATCCATGTTGTTGTGTCTGACCAAGTTCTTGCATGCTTCTACGAGGACCGCTTCGTCGTACGGCAGGTCCATGCGGAGGAGGCGGCAAGATTCCCGCAACCGGCTCAGATGGTCACCGAGCCGGAAGATCGCGGCGCCATCCGGCGTCTTGTAACATCGGATGCCCTCAAATACCGACGAGCCGTAGTGCACGACATGGGACATCACGTGGATCGTCGCGTCCTCCCAGCGAACAAACTCGCCGTCGCGCCAGATCCAATCGGTTATAGAAAAGTCCGTCGACATGAGAATCCCCCTTACAGCCAGGCCATACGCGCTCGCAGGCGCCGGCCCACGTCTTCGATGGGATGTGCGTTTTCCGACTCGCGCAACTTCGTGAGTTCTGCTCCTCCCGCTTTCCCATCGGCGATCCAGCGGCGCGCGAAGGCGCCCGAACGAATGTCGTCCAACAGTTCCTGCATCACTTGTCGGGTGCCGTTGCCAATGACCCGAGGGCCTCCGACGTAGTCGCCGTATTCTGCCGTGTCGCTGACCTCCGCCCGCATTCCCTGGAGGCCCTTCGACTGGATGAGATCGACGATGAACTTCAGTTCATGCAAGCATTCGAAATACGCCAGCTCCTCAGGGTAGCCTGCGTTCACCAGCGTCTCGAACCCTGCTTTGATCAGGGACGTCACGCCACCGCACAGCACCGTCTGTTCACCAAACAGGTCGGTCTCCGTTTCGGCCGCAAACGTTGTCTCGAGCACTCCGGCTCGAGTGCATCCGATAGCATCCGCGTACGCCAGGGTCACTTGTAGCGCGTTTCCGGATGCGTCCTGATGGATCGCGATGAGTCCCGGCGTCCCCCTCCCTGCCACATACTCGCTCCGGACCATGGCCCCCGGAGCTTTGGGCGCCACCATGATGACGTCCACCGTCTTCGGAGGTACGATCTGTTTGTAGTGCACATTGAAGCCGTGGGCGACGAGGAAGGTGTCGCCGTCGTGGAGGTTGGGCGCAATCTCGTCGCGGTACACGGTGGGTTGCACCGTGTCTGGAATGAGGATTGATATGACGTTGGCCGACTCCGCCGCTTTCGCCACCGGCGAAACCTCCAAGCCTGCTTGGCGGGCCGCTTCCGCTGAGCGGCTGCCCTCACGAAGGCCGACCACTACCGAGACCCCGCTGTCGTGGAGGTTGAGGGCGTGAGCGTGCCCCTGGCTGCCCCAGCCGATCACCGCCACACGCTTGCCGTTGAGCATACTGCGATCGCCGCTTCCGGCTTCATAGAGTTTCACTGAATCCATGTCTAGCGTTCTCCGTGAGTTGTACAAACCTACGGCAGGGCGATTTCGCCACTGCGCACAAAACCCGATATGCTGTCTTCTGCGTGAAGCCGAGCGAGGACGGCATCGATCTGCTCTGGCGAGCCCACCATCTCGAAGACGCCGTCTCCCCCCGGAGTCGGCGTACCCCCGTCGGCACGCAAGCGGGCAAGCAGAAGTTCCTTGGTCGCGCGAGGTGATGAGGAATCATCCGGCATGATCCGATCCACATCGTGGAGCGTGAGCAGTTCGTGGCGCACGCGCTCGGGATCCGTCATGGCGGTGTCGATGCGGATCACCAATTCCATAAACCCGTCTCCCACCAACGCCAACGAGAGCCTGCGGACGGCAAACCCCCTTCTTCTGAGAAGGCCACTCACCCGCTCCAATGCGTCCGGGCGGTCCCGCACCCTGGCAACCAGCAGTGTTTCCTTCAAGCCACTACCGATTGCTGAGGTTGTGGTGTGGTCACCATTTCGTCGATTGCGGCGCCCGTCGGGACCATGGGGTACACATTCTCCTCCTGTACCACCTGTAGATCCAAGAGGACCGGACCGGCAACGTTCTCGGCCCAACCCAGCATGTCGGCGAGCTCATCACACGACGATACCGCCCTCGCCGGGATGCCGTATGCCTTGGCCAGAACCACCAGATCCGGTCCCGAAATCTCGACCGCCGAATACCTCCTCTCGAAGAACAGCTCTTGCCATTGGCGCACCATGCCCAGGAAACCGTTGTTGACCACGGCCATGCGTAGGGGGATTCGCTCTTGCGCCACTGTGGCCAGCTCTTGGAGGTTCATCTGGAACCCACCGTCCCCGGCGACCACCCACGTCGGTCGATCAGGGCACCCAAGCGCGGCGCCGAGCGCGGCGGGAAGGGCGTACCCCATAGTTCCGAGGCCGCCAGACGTGAGGTGTGTTCCGGGTGCTGCCTCCCGCAGTTCCTGTGCAAGCCACATCTGGTGTTGCCCCACATCCGTGGCAACGATCGCTCCTGACATACCGATGCGGCGCGCCAGCGCCTGGCACGCTGTGCGACCGGTCAGAGGCCCTGAAGACGTGGACCATCGCTCCGTCGGTTCTGCCGCCCGCGGCCATTGGCGCAGCGTTTCCAGCCACGTGCGCCGCCGTGAGGGAGCGATTCTCCTCGCCAGCGCGGGGAGAGTGTAGCGGAGATCCCCGATCAATCGGACCGCCGGGGAAACCGAGCGGCCGACGATCACCGGCGAGATATCCGCGTGAATGATTGTGGCTCGTGGCGCAAAACTGCCCGGTCGACCAACGACACGGTCGTCGAATCGCAGGCCGAGTCCCAGAATCACATCCGCGTGCTGGATCGACATGTTGGCTCGGACGGTCCCGTGCATCCCGGGAAGGCCCAAAGCCAGGGGATGGGTCGCCAGAAAGCCATCGAGGCCCAACAGCGTTGTCGTGACCGGCAGGTCAGCCGCTTCCGCGAGCGTCCGAAGTGCGTCTGCCATTCCGGACAAAATCACGCCCCGGCCGGCCATGATCACCGGTCGTTCCGCCTTGTTCAGCAACTCGGCCGCTCGATCCAGCTCTTCCTCAGGCGGGATCGTCGCGGCGGTCGCGATCCAGTCCACAGCGTGGTCACCACCGTCCTCCGTGGGGCACGGTGCGTTCTGCACGTCCTTGGGGATATCGATCAGCACGGGCCCCGGGCGCCGGGAAGCTGCTATGCGAAACGCCTCCTGTATCACCGACGGCAACTCTGCGGGATCATCAAGCTGGAAGCCGTGCTTCGTCACGGGCATGGTGATCCCGAGAATATCGGCTTCCTGGAAATAATCCTGCCCGCGGCCGGGAATGGGGACTTGTCCCGTAATGGCGACCATAGGCACGCTGTCCATCATGGCGGTCGCCAAGCCGGTGACCAAGTTGGTTGCCCCGGGCCCACTCGTAGCCACGCACACGCCCACCTGACCAGTGGCGCGGGCGTACCCGTCGGCTGCATGAGCTGCGGCCTGTTCATGCCGTATCAGCACGTGCCGAGGAAAACCGAGGCGATACAGCGCGTCATAGAAGGGGAGAATGGCTCCCCCCGGATAGCCGAAAAGCAATGAGACGCCCTGCTTTCTCAGAGCGTGACACAGCGCTTCAGCAACCGTTGGTGTTCCCATTGATCGCTCCCGGGTCATGATCAACATCGGCCCCAGGTTGTCTTCTGGGGACAAAAAACCGCGGGCCCTCTTCTCTGAGAGGGCCCGCGGTGTGTGATTCTGTGTCGCTTTCTAAAGCTCAGACATCAATGCACGCACGCCGTGGCCCTCTCCCCAGCCAAGGCAATTCGGCTAAGGAGAACGCTGACGATAATGATGCCAAACAGTGACCGGCGGTGCTGCACTCTACTTCCTTTCTCCGTCGTGTCCGCCGCCCCGGCGATGAAGGGCGGCCGGAGGGCGAGGGCACAATTAGGAGAGCCGGACTCCTGTTGTCAAGGGGCCAGCGGGAGGCTGGACTCCTCATCGCCTGATCTCTTTGCGCGGCCCAACCGCGAACAATGGCCGGGCGCCTTTTTCTTCATCTCGAGGCCGCGGATCTCAGTTACGCATCGCCGGCACCCAGTCAATGGTGAGGGGCTCCGTCGCTCGGATGAGATCCAAACCCAAATCCTCTGCCCGCCGGCGGAATTCCGTCACTTCGCCCGCCACGAGAGCGTTGAGCTCGTCGAGGACCTCTTGCAGGGCCCCTTCGGTTTGTTGCATTGCTATCCGCTGGGCCTCGGTGGGGGCATCCCACGAGGACTGCAACGATGAGTAAATGGAGCGAAGCCGGCTACCGAGGAGATGGCTCGTGTTGAAGAGCCCTTGGCCAGTTGGCTGACTCACGATTCGGTCTGCCACGGCCTTGAGGCGTTCGCGTAGTTGCTCGCCCTCCTCGAC
>JBDHDY010000163.1:0-7214 GCA_039591275.1 Gemmatimonadota bacterium
GTCCCGCCGCCAAAACTGATGAGGACCTGGACCGTCGTACGGTTCAGGACATGAGACCAATGATCGTTAATCTCCAGAGGCGTGTAATGGCCATAGAAAAACAAATGGCCGAATGCGCTAAACGTGATGTGGTTGCCGCGGATGTGAGTGCGAGTATGGTGATATGACCGGTCTCGTCTATCTCGCATCCTACCCGCGATCCGGCAATACCTTGCTGCGGATGATCTTGGCGCAGTGCTTCGGGCTGAAGACCGTCTCGGCGTACGACGAGGCTGTCCGCATTGCCGCTTGCCCGGATTGGTTGTCGTGGTTGGGTACGGTGGAACACTGGGATAAGCGGCTGCTGGACAAGATGAACGCCGAACAGGGCGTTCTGCCTTTCAAGACGCACGACCATCCACAGAATACGCCGGACCCGGACGCGCCAACGATCTACGTGATCCGCGACGGCCGCGAAGCTTGCGTGAGTTACTGGCGGTATCACCGTGATCTATTGCGGAAGCCGGATGTGTCGCTGGCCGACGTAATCCGCGGCGACTGCATGTTCGGGAGCTGGAGCGACCATGCGAGGGTGTGGTACCAACAAGGGCTTAACCATCGCGTGCGCTATGTGCGATATGAGGCGATGAGGCTCGAATCGGACTGTACCGTCGGGCGCCTTGCGAACTTCTTGGACCGCGAGCCGATCGCCAGAGCCATTACGCCCTGGGATCAACTGCACCAAGCCGATCCAGCCTTCTTCCGATCCGGCACGAACGACACGTGGCGCGAGTTGATGACGGGCGACGATCTAGCGTTGTTTGACGAGTTGCATGGCGAGACCATGCGGGAATACGGATATTCAGAGGAGGTATGCCATGCCGCTACCTAAACCGAAGAAGGACGAGACGAAAAAGGACTTCATTGACCGGTGTATGTCGAATCCGACGATGAAAGCGGAGTACGACGACAACGATCAACGTCTGGCCGTCTGTAATCAGCTGTGGAAGGACAAGGACAAGGCAAGTGCGCGCGATGGGCCGGCGATTGCCGAGCGTGAAGTGCGCACGTTGCCGAAGGAGCAGGCGCAGGTGCGTGTGGCTGGCGAAGACGACAAGAAGATCGTGGGCTATGCGTCCGTGTTCTACGACGGCACGCCCGGCACCGAGTTCCAGCTTTGGGATGATCTCGTGGAGCGCATCATGCCGACTGCGTTTGATGCCGCAATAGCACGCGGTGACGATGTGCGCGGCCTGTTCAACCACGATCCCAGTCTGGTGCTGGGGCGCACTACGTCGGGGACCATGCAGTTGCGGACGGATAAAAAGGGGCTGTCCTACAGCATCGCGCCGGCTGATACTACCGTGGCGCAGGATGTAGTCGGCCACATCGAACGGGGTGATGTGGACGGCAGTTCATTTGCGTTTCGGGCGACGGATGTGGATGTGCGACTTGAGGATGGCGTAGAGATCCGCGAAATTCGGGGCGTTGAGCTATTCGACGTTGGGCCAGTCACATATCCGGCCTATGAGGCGGCGACCAGCGGCTATCGTACGCGCGAACAGGTAGCGGTGGAGTGTCGGGCGGCGCTGGCTGCGAAGGGGGCAGTGGAGCCTGTTGTCCCACCCAAACCAGCGGAAGACGAAGAGAGCCGCACACTGAAGGACTGGGCACGTAGTTTGACAACCGAGAAGAATTAGGGTATAGTATGGCTGATAATTGAATAGGCGTCGCCCCGGTCTCGACCTTGGGAAGATGACCGCGGCGGCGTAACGGCTGAATTCACAAACCTTAGGGGCGTGAATCGCCAGTCCGTCTAACCTTTTGTTAGGCGTGCTAGTGATTCACGCCTTTTTGTATGCGCGCTTCCTGGCACGTCTGGGAGTGTTCGCATGTTGACAATGCTAGAGTTGGACGAGGAACGATCGCAGGCCATTAGGGCTTCGAGCGAAATCGTCGAGAAAACAGAGAGGGAGGACGATCGGGCGCTGACCCCGGAGGAGAAGGCTGAACTGGCGGGCTATCAGCGTGATATCAGCCGACTGGACGCGGAGATCGCCGAACGGACGCTGAAAGACAGCCTGGCGGCGACGGTCAAGGCGCAGGCCGCCACACTTCAGGCCGAACGCACGGTTGCCCCCACCGAGCCGAACAACACCGGTGACGTTCCCAAGCCGGACGTGGTGCCATTCCAAAAGCGATACGGCGCGTTGCGGGCTTTCAAGGGGCCTGGTGCGGAAAGCCGTGCTTTTGCGTCGGGCAAGTTCTTGCAGGCGGCCATCTTCGGCGACGACCGTGCTGATCGATGGTGCCGAAATCACGGTATTGACTGCCGGGCGCTGTCTGTCGGGACCAATACGGCCGGTGGATTTTTGGTTCCAGAAGATTTCGGCACCACCATCATCGACCTGCGCGAGACGTATGGCATCTTCCGGCAACACTGCCGCGTGGTTCCGATGGTTGAGCATACGATGACCGTCCCGCGGCGCGCCGGTGGCGTTACGGCAACCTATACCGGTGAGAACACGGCACTGACTGAGTCTGACGCCACATTCAACCAGGTAACGCTCGTTGCCCGGAAGCTGGGTGTGCTGACCCGGATCAGTACGGAACTGTCTGAGGATTCGATCATCGACATTGCCGACTGGTGCGCGCAGGAGTTCGCATGGGCGTTTGCCAAGGCCGAGGATGATGCGGGTTTCAAGGGCGACGGGTCGCAGACGTACGGTGGCATTGTCGGCGCGGTCACGGCGATCATCGACGGAACGCATACCGCTGGCGCCGTAGACGCCACGGCTGGCGATGATGCGTTTGTCGAGTTCATTATGACCGACCTGGAAAAAATCGCGATGACCCTGCCGCTGTATGCCCATCCGGGTGCCAAGTGGTTTATGTCACCTACTTGCTGGGCGACGTGTTTCGAGCGCTTGGCGATTGCTGCCAGCGGCACTAATGCGATGCACTACACGGAAGGCGTCAATCGATCGTTTCTCGGGTATCCGGTCGTTCTGACACATTCGCTGACGGCCGCCACGGGCGCCTCCGCGCTTGAAGCCATTGCCGCATTCTTGTTCGGCGATCTGAGTTTGGCGGCGACGCTGGGCGATCGGCGGCAGATTGTGGTCGGCCTCAGTCAAGATCGTTACTTTGTCGAGGATCAGATCGGCATTAAGGCCACGCAGCGGTATGACATCAACGTTCACGACTTGGGTGACACAACGGACGCCGGCCCGATCGTGGCCTTGATTGGCAACACTGCGTAAGGAGTAAACGCATGATTCATTCACAGAACGCGAGATACCAAATCTTCATCTGCGATGGAGATGTGACGGCCGGCGAAACGGCGACGGGCTACATTGATACGCTGGGGTATGACTATTGTAATATCTCAGTGTGTGCGACAACGTCGAACGATACCACGAACGATTTTACGACGTTGACGCTATCCGAGGGCCAGACGACGGCCGCGTGGACGGCCATTGCCGCATTCACCGGCGACGACACGACGGACGGCTTCACGATTGCCGCGGCGGACACGAGCAATCCGCAGGTGGTGGCGGTAATGAATGTTGACCTGACGAAGCGTGAGCGATACTTGTATCTGGCGATAAGCCCGCTCACGTCGCAGGCCATTTGCGCTATGGGGCAGTTACTTTATGCCGACGAGACCCCTACTACGGCCACGAATCTGGGCGTGGGTGTCCAGGTGGTGGGATAACGGTGTCGGTTTCTTCTGACCTGGCCTGGCCGGCTGCTGGATACTCTCCCAGTCGGTCGGGCTTGGTCGGAGGAGTTATGAAAGGTCAGAAGAATGGAAGAGAACCAGCCGCTTAGGCTGAACATCGGCGGCGGGGAGCTCGAGCTTGACGGGTTTGTCAATGTCGATCGCAAGCATGACAAAGAGGCGTACCCGCTGGACTACCCGGAGAATAGCGTTGAGGAGATCCGCGCCAGTCACATACTAGAGCACTTCCCGTATGCGAAAGTGCCGGAGGTGCTGGCGCATTGGGTATCCAAGCTGAAGCCGGGCGGACGGATACGGGTGGCGGTCCCGAACTTTCAGTGGATCGCCAGGAAGTACGACGAGGGCGAGCCGTTCCCCGTGCAAGCCTTCTTGATGGGGTCGCAGGACGATGAGGACAACTATCATAAAGCCGTCTTCGATCGTGAGGCACTGACGGAAGCCATGATTAACGTCGGCCTAGAGCGTATCGGTCGCTGGCAGTCGGAGTTGACGGATTGCGCGTCGTTGCCCGTCAGTCTGAACATGCAAGGCTTCAAGCCGACCGACGATCGGCAGGCATGCGAGAATACACGGGCCATTCTGTCGTGCCCGCGATTTGGCCCGATGCTGCACGCCCGTAGTGCATTTAATGCGTTGGCCCGGGCGCGCGTGCCCTACAGCGTGATGATAGGTGCATACTGGTGGCAGGTGTTGTCGGAGGAAATAGAAAAGGCGCTAGCCGATCCGTCTGTCCAGTTCGTGTTCACGGTCGATTACGACAGCGTCTTTACGTATGCAGATGTGCTGGAACTGTGGCGGCTGATCCGGGCCAACGATGAAGCGGACGCTATTTGCCCTTTGCAGTGCAAGCGCGGCGGCAAGGACGTGCTGATCGGCATGGATGACGCCAGTGGCGCGCCACGGAATAAGGTGTACAAGGAGGAGTTTGCCACACACCTGACTCGTATACAGCGTGGACACTTCGGTCTGACGATCTTCCGGGCGGAAACGCTACGACAGCATCCGCGACCGTGGATGACACCTATTCCCGGCGCCGACGGCCGGTGGGGTGAGGATAAGGTCGACTGCGACATTAACTTCTGGCATCGGTGGCACGCTGCGAAGCGAACAGTGTTCCTGGCAAACCGTGTGGCCATTGGCCACTTGGAAGAGGTCATAAGCTGGCCGACGGCGGACATGAAAACAGTGTATCAGGCCAGCAAGGACTACATTGACAACGGGGCTCCCGTAGAGGTGGCGCGATGAGTGTTAAGGTTAGAGTGGTAAAGCCAATCGGTCCACTGGTCGGGTATACGGCCGGCTATGAGATGGAACTCGGCGGCGGCGTCGCGGACATTTGGCTGCGACGCGGCTTGGTTGAAGAGGTTGAAGACGAGTCCGCGATCGAGACGGCGGTAGTTGCACCGGATCGCAATGCGGCCTTGCGCACCGAGCCACCCAAGAAACGCAAACGCGGGCGCCCGCGGAAACATCCGTTACCGACATGATCGAACAGGTACCGACAACGCCGGCAACCAGTGAACCCGTAACGCGGCCTGAGGCGCGGCTGCACTGTCATATCACGGACACGGAGCAGGACAGTGTCGTTGACGCATTGATAACGGCCGCGCGGGAATACTGTGAACGCACTACGAGCCGGCAGTTCGTTAATGCGACGTGGAAGGAATACTTCGACAGTTTTCCGGCCGACGAAATACGCCTGGGCCGTTGGCCGTTGTCGACAGTAAACTCGATCAAGTATGTGGACGCCGACGGCAACACGCAGACGTGGACGGATACCCTGTATGAGTATGACACGAACGCCGAGCCGCCGCGGATCAAGCCTGCATACAACCAGAGCTGGCCGACGATCCGGTCGGGCATTTACAACGCGGTGACAGTGGAGTTCGTCGCGGGTTACGGTGCCACTGCCGCATCGGTACCTAAGCACTTTAAGCAGGCCATCATGCTGCTTGTCGGTCACTGGTACGAGCACCGCGAGGCGTATGTGGATCGTGACGTTCCCAAAGAGGTTGAGATGGCGTTGCACGCGCTTCTCGGCATGGACAGAGTAAGGACGTTTGCATAATGGCCCACGCAGTAACCGCACATTACGACATGCTGCTTGAAGTCGAGGAGACGGTTGCAGAGTCGCTGGACCTGGCCGCCGATCAGACGATCACGCATGAGACTGACGAGACCACACGCGGGACGTTGAATGCCTCGTCTACGCCGGCCGCGACGCAGTGCTTCTCGGATAGTATTAATCTGGCTGCGGGTGAGGCTACGCTGGATCTTACCAGTTTGACGGGACCGGCGGGCGTGACCGTGACGTTCAACGGCCTCAAGGTGCAGCTTGCGAAGTTCGCGTGTCCGTCGACGAATACGGCGGCAATCCTGATCCAGAAGGGCGACGCGAATGCTTACAACTTGTTGGGCACGGACAATGCGTCGAGCGAGACGTTCGAGGTGCTGCCGGGCGGGTGTATGGCGTTGTATCACGATGACGAGTCTGAGGATGTGGATGCGACACACAAGGCGGTGAAGTTCACGGGTGCGGGTACTGAGACAATCGAGGTCATTCTAGTGGCGGGATAATGCGAGCCGGTAAGCTGCGACATCGGGTGACGATTCAACAAGCCGATCGGACGACCCATGACGACGGTTCGTACGACATTACGTGGACCGATTGCACCAACGGCCACGTGCAAGCGTCCATCCAGCCGTTGACGAGCAAGGAATTGTGGCAGGCGCGGCAGGTCGACGACCACAGCACGCACACCGTACGGATGCGGTATTTCAAGGGCTTGACGGCGCACCATCGTCTGCTGTTCGGCGAGCGGGTCTTCCAGATCGAGGGTCCGCCGCTGGACGTGGACGAACGGCACGTCGAGTTTGAGCTGCGGTGCCGAGAGGACGTGGGGGAAGATGCCTGAGCCGATCGTGGACATCTCAGTGTTCGGCGACAAGGCGCTCACTAGGGCCTTGGGTAGCTTTGAGCCGCGCGTACAGAAGAAGGTGGTGCGGCAGGCATTGCGTGCATCGCTCAAACGGAACAAGGAGTACGTTGTCCAGGCGTGGCAGCAGCACGCGGACAGGGGCGTTACGGCGCGGGCATTTGCGGCGACGAAGATACGCGCTGGGAAACGTAGCCGTGGGCGCATTCGTATTGAGTGGCCTTTGCCGGATCGGGAGCCATTGGGCATTGCGCCCGAAGATCCACACTATTACCCGAATGCCGTAGAGTACGGCCACAAGGGCGCGCCCGCGAAAGCCTATACTCGCCGTGCTGTTAATGCTCACATAAACGAAGAACACGCCGAGATGGGCAAGGCCATCGGCCGCGGCGTCGAACGCGAGGCCAAGAAACACTTTACGAAGGCGGTGCGTGCATGAGCATCCAAGCCGCCATTGCGTCGCACCTGATCCACGACAGCAGGGTTGCGCTTGAAGTCAGCAGCAACAAGTATCCCGAGCCGCGTGTGTTTCACTTGGTCGCACCACCACGCAC
>JBDHDY010000164.1:0-8031 GCA_039591275.1 Gemmatimonadota bacterium
CTCATGATGTTCCGTTCCGTACCGGTTTGCCACCAACCGCGCATCCTCTGTTTCATCCCACGGCTCGTTGAATCCCAGCGTAAACGTCTTGAGGGGCCCACCGTAGCTCTGGCGAATCATCGCCACCAGGGCACTCGAATCGATCCCTCCCGACAGGGAGACGCCCAGGGGGACGTCCGCCAGCAACTGGCGGTTCACCGCCCGTTCCAGCTCACTGCGTATGCCCAGGAGCCACTCCTCTTCCGAGACACTCTCATCGGCACTCCAGTCGAACGACGAGTAGCTCCGGATGCTCCAGCCTTCCGTATCGGCTTTCAAAATATGGCCTGGTGGGAGGCGTCGTATGCCCGCAAAGAACGTCCGGTCGCCGGGCACATAACGGACGTTCATCGAGAGATGGACGCTGTGCTCGTCCAATGCCGGCTCGATCAAACCGCTTGCCAGCACGGCCTTGCCTTCGGAGCCAAACGCAAGGCGTTTGCCCTCTGCGGCGTAGACTAGAGGTTTGACACCGACCGGGTCCCGCCCGAGGATGAGCGTGTCCCGCTTCCGATCCCACAACGCGAAAGCGAATATGCCGTTGAGCCGCTGAACGAATTCAAGGCCATCATCTTCATACAAGTGAGGTAGCAGCTCGGTGTCACACCGAGTCTTCAGGACGTGGCCGCGTGATAGGAGGTGCTCCCGCAAATCCGGGTAATTGTAGATCTCTCCGTTGTAGACCACGACGACCGACTCGTCTTCGTTGTACATCGGCTGAGCGCCATCTGCGGGATCCAGAATCGCCAGGCGACGGCTGCCCAGAGGTGTACTGGTCCGTCATGATAAAAATACTCCCCATCCGGGCCGCGGTGGGCAAGGGTTGTCGTCATAGTGCGAAGTAGCGTTTCGTTCCCGAACCCAAACGTGCCCGCTATGCCACACATATGAGCTCCAACGGCGGTACCAGTACGATGAGGCCGCTGAAGACAGCCGGCGACCTTTCAGCCCTGTAAGAAGGCATCGCTTGTATGGCTCCCACGACAGCGATCAAGGGATGGCGCGTGAGTGTAATGCAATCTACGAATGCCGCCCTTCATCCGAGAAAGTCCAGGGCGCCCACCGACGGCCGATTGCACAGACGATACGCTCCATCCAGCCGGTCCATGTGGGTATCGCCAACTTCGTATCACGGCGCCACGCAATGCAGAAGATGTCATTGGTCACGAGAAATCGCATCGGGGTCTTGGAGAGAAGATGGTATCCCACCCCGATTAATGGTCTTCCCATCCAAGCATAGAGCCGCCCACGGCGGTCCGCCAGCGGGGCCTTCGCGTGCCATCTCGCCTGAGCTGTGAGCCACTCCTCGAGCCATGTCCGGCACTGGAAGCCGCATTCCCGCATCAATTGATCGAGGTGAGTGACGGACATCTCGTTGACGTGAATCGACATTTCCTTCTCACTTCGGGGATTCCGCTTGAGCCACGGCATGAACAACCGGAGAATGCGGGTATAGGTCACGTCGTAGACCCAGCGATTGGGCAGGGTGTGGATGACGATCTGCCCATCTGGGGAGAGCATGGGTTCGATAGCGCGGAAAAGTAGTAGCAATTCCCAGTCGTACAGATGTTCCACTACATCGAGCAGGAAGACACGGTCAAACGGCCCGAGATCAGGATCGATATCCTTCACATCACCGAGGACGAACTTGGTTTGCGCCTTGACTTCAGATGGACAGTTTTTCTGCGCACGCTCCGCCAGCGCGAGGGCCGGCTCCGAGTAGTCCACTCCCAAGGCAAACGCACCTCGGCGGGCACACTCCAACACCACCTCGCCGCGGCCGCAGCCGACGTCGAGAATCCGCATCCCCGAACGAACGCCGGCAATCTCGACGGCGCGCGCAATGCGGGGCCGGAGATTACGTCCCTGGGACCTGACAAACTCGTCTTCGTCATCCCAACCCCAGGTGGAGCTGATCCATTCCTGATCGTACTCGGCAGGGGAAACCCCGGTCCGACCGGTTTCGCCTTCATGCGCCTCGGGTCGGGGGCCTTCGGGGTCTCGGCTCACGGCTGGGCTCCCGCGCGGCGGTCCGCCCGGCTCGACCCCGAGCCGCGCGCCACGACCAGCAATAGGAAAGACGCGAGCGCATACTGCACAGCGCGCAACAACAGGTACGCGCCAACCACCACTTGCTCTTGCACACCCTCGAGTCCGAAGAGATACACTGCGCTCACCTCCACAGCGCCGATCCCTCCTGCGCTGATCGGGAGATAGCCTACGAGCGTGCTCATGATCGGAATGGTAGCTGCAGGAATGAACAGCAGCGACGTCGCAAGCGCGCGAAAGGCGAACACGTAGCACACAGCTAGAACCGACCACTTAACCGCTGTGAGTAGAACATTCAGAGCCACATGCGGTAGTTTGTGGCGGAACAGCAGGAGGCGTGAGGAGAAGTTCTTGACAAACGCAATAACGCGTCCAGCAAAGCCAGATCGATCACCGAGTTGGCGGACTCCCACAAGAGCGCCAACTCCCAGTGAGAGCAGCACGGCCACCACAATGGCGGCGGAGAGTAGGTTGAACTGGGGGACATACCTGGCAATACCGACGAAGGCTACCACCAGAAGGAGCAGCAGGCTGACGGCTTTGTCCAGCACGTAGGCGGCGGCTCCTTCAGAGTAGAATACTCCGTAGCGCTTCAGCACGAGAACCTGGGAAGCGTCGCCTACCTGTCCCGGCACCACCAACCCGACCGCCCATCCTGAAACGTATGCATGGAAGAAGGCGCCGAATTCGATTTGGGAGAACGCCTTGAGCAAGATCCAGACGTTCGTGGCGCCTAGCAACACGAGGGCGAAGGATGCAACCACGACGGCAATGACCCAGAGAGGGCGAACATCGCCAAGCACGCTGACCAGCCCTGCGGGCCCCACGTAAATGATGAGAGCCGACAGCAGCAACAAGGACAGAGTCCACTGAAACACCTTGAGCAGAGGGATCCTGTGTAAGGACTCCCGCATTGTTGCCGACCCCAGGTTCACACCTCCTCGCCACTCACCGGCAGTTCGTCGTCGAACCGCTCGGGCACCTTTCCCAGTTCTCGTGCCGGGTTTCCGGCGACAAACGTGTTTGCGGACACGTTTTGTCTGACGAGCGCGCACGCCCCAACCACGCTGTTCGCCCCAATGGTTACCCCCTTGAGAATCACAACTCCCAGGGAAACCCAAACGTTGCGCTCGAGGTGGACTGGCGCTCGGGGGACCGTCTCGACCGGCAAGAACCGCCGATCGGCCGATAGGTGGTGCGCAGAACTGTCGATGATGTACGCGTCTGCGAGATTGCAAAGGTCGTCGATCTCAACCGATTCGTAGGCATTGATGACCGTGCCGTTGAGTCCAACGTTGTTGCCAAGTACGATCTGCGCCTGCGGCCTCCATGTAATCAAGCTCACGGGCCGCAGAGTCTGCCCCAGGATGAAGCAATTGGTGCCGATCCGCACTCTACCCGGCCCAAAGATCCGCAGGCGTCCATACACCCGGAAGCCTTTCCCGATACGTACATTCTTGAACAACAATCTGAATTTCAACTTGTGCCAGAATCCATTCAGATATGCGATGAACCCGGGCACAATCAGGTCGGGGCGTTCACGAGCTTTCCGAGCGAATGACGCAAAGACCGCTTCTTCAGGCGCTGCATGGCCGTGTGCTAAGGGACTACGCGATTTGTCCATTAAGAGCTGCGAGCTCCCGACTCCTCGAAATTGTTCTCAAAGAAATCGACCATCCACTCGGTGACGTCGATCTTGTCCTCGAGTAAACGCTGGCGTGACCGGTCGGCGGCCTCGAGCCGGTCAGGGTCGGTGAATATGTCTCCCAGCGTACGGATGGCGTCGTCAAAGCGGTCCTCGGTGAAGTGGTGCACCAGACCATACCGCCGCTCTTGGTCGTCGGTGTAGCCCCGCCCCGTCGTGGCAATGAAGACTGCCGGCACGCCGAGGACCGCCGCCTCGGATGACATCGTGGCTGATTCCCCCACGATTGTTTGAGCGTGGGCCAACAAATGATGGATATCATCCACCGCGCCACGCACGCGCATGTTGTCCAAGTCACTCGGCAGATCACTCTCCGCGGAAATGAGGACCCGACCATGTTTCTCTAGCAGCGATACGATTTCGCGCTTCTGAGCAACGGAGAGTCCACGTTCACTCCTATCGTGTACTGCCTGCCATGAAACGAACCTCACCAGAGAATAGGGCTCGCCGACGTGTAAACCGAAGGACTCGAGCTTCCCGGTGTCGGGCGCGAAGCGGTTGGGATGCAAGTAGGCCAGTTCGTGGTAGCCTGGGTATGTCACATGATGCCCGCGCACCCTACCTTGGTAGCAGTCGGGCGTGCAAACACTATGCGCTAGCGGGTAGACAAACCAGTTGCTCTGTGTGGCAAATTCCGTATCGTAGAACACGATCGCCGGTACCCGGCCCAGCGATCCTGCAAGAGCGATACTCGGTCCCATGATCCCGGTCAACACGGTGGGGCGAAACTTCCGCATGGCTCGCAGCAGGCGAAACGTTCGTTGCACGAGTTCAGTGGACAGCCCAACGGCCCCGCTCTTTTGCACCGATATCAACTCGTATGGAAGATCATACCTTTCCAAGAGATCGATTGAACACTCCTTCGCACGTGCCGTTACGTAGACGTCGTGTCCTCGATTCGTCATTTCAGCATAAAAATGTCTGAAGAAATGAACGTGCGCCGGGTGAAGAATGTCGATCAGGATCCGCATGATGGGCGTGGGCTACGCTGTCGCTTCCTGACGAAGATCTTGTTGGAACTCCTCCAAGAAGATCGGCCCTCCCGTTCTCATGCTCTCCTGCGCCGCGAACATACAGAGACTTGCAGTGGACGCCTCCTGCCAAGTGAGCACTCGATTGGGCTCGCCACGCACAGCGGCAACAAATTGCTCCAACGCTTGCTTGTGCCCCATCTGCCGGCGTGACGCACTGCCGTAGGACCTACGTTTCTTGCCGTGAAGCGTCAACTTGGAGAAGTCATCGAGAATCGCGACCTGCCCTGACGAGAGTACCTGCAACCGCTCGCGCGGAAACCCGTCGCCGCCGCTCTCGTTGAACACCACGTTAGCAGCTGCCCCGTCGTAATGGATGGTCACAGCGAAGTTGCACAGTTTCCGCAGATCGTCGGGCGCGGGTCCGAGTGGGCGGCCAAACACCGAGAGTGGCTGACGGTCGATCAGCAGATTGCATAGGTCGATAAAGTGCTCGCCTTCACTGACTAGGCGCCCGCCACCGTCGACCTCGTCCAGGCTCCAGTGGTCCGGTGGGATGAACCGTTCAGCGACCGTGTAGGTCACCGAGTGAGCCGGACCTTGAAGCACCTTCCGGAGTTTTTCCACCATCGGCGAGTAGCGACGGTTGAGACCGAGGGTGAGAAGCACTGGCTCGTCCTCCATGAGGCGCAAGACCTCTCGGAAATCTTCGAGGCGCGTCACCAGAGGCTTCTCCAGATAGATGGCTTTGCCGGCTTCTACCGCCTGGCGCAAATGCTGGAAGTGCTCGGGCTGATTGGACGATATGATGACGGCGTCGGTGTCAGGATCGCGCAGCACCTCCGCAGCGTCCGTCGTGACAACCGTCGCGGCAAGATTCTTGGCGACAAGCGAAGCGTTCTTGCCGGTCGCCGACGCCAGGCCACGAACCTCCA
The DNA here is from genome assembly GCA_039591275.1 of Gemmatimonadota bacterium. Lineage (GTDB taxonomy): Bacteria > Gemmatimonadota > Gemmatimonadetes > Gemmatimonadales > GWC2-71-9 > JBDHDY01. Next base: position 5,700 of record JBDHDY010000164.1, read on the forward strand.
CGCCGGACATGGAACGCAGATTGGGCAAGTGCGTGGCGAGCGCGTGGTTGCCGCACCCGATGATCGATACACCGATCCTGCCTTCCGCCTTCGCTCGAGGGCGCACCTCCAGCGTCCGACGGCGGTCCGGCTCCTTGCTCACGTCGTACTCGATCAGCGCCGCCACTCCACCCATCGTGCCAGCGCCGATGGCGTCGAACGCCTCCTGAACTCGCTCGACCGGAAACGCCCCTCCGATCAGCGGTTCGGGATTGACGGAGCCCTGGGACAGCAGCCGGACGAACTCAGCCAGGTTGCGCTTCTCCGTCCAGCGGATGTACTCGAAGGGATAGTCGAGACGTCCAGCTTCGTAGCCGCGGTGATAGCTACCAGGTCCGTACGCTCGTGAGTAGCGGAGGTCAATCTCGTTGTGGAGGAAACTCTTTGGATGAATGTCGAGTTTGACGTAGCCGACGATCACAACACGGCCCTGCTTGCGGGTGATCTCCATCGCGTTGTTGATGACACTCTCTGACTTCGAGCTTGCGCAGAGAATTGTGGCATCGACGCCTCGCTTCGCAGTGAGGTCCATGATTTGGCGCTGCAGGTCGGAGGCCGATGGATTAACGGCGAGGTCCACGCCGTTGCGCCGGGCTAGCTCGTTTCGCGCGTCGTCAACGTCGATCCCCACTACCACGCACCCTGCCGCTTTGGCAATCATCGCGCAAAGCTGTCCAAGCAGGCCGAGCCCGTATACGGCCACCGTCTCACCGAATTCAATCTCCGCTCGCCTCAGTGCTTGAATGACAATCCCGCCAACCGTTACAAACGCCGCATGTCGGAAGTCGGTTTGCTCAGGCACGGCTACTATGTGGTTGATTGCAGGTGCAACGATTTCGGCGTGGCCCGTTGCGGCGTAGGCAACCTTGTCACCGATCTGAAACCCCTCGACATCATCACCCACGGCCAGGACTCGGCCGGCACCGCTGTATCCAATCACGCGCGGCACTGTCATCTCATGCCATACCCGGCGTGCGGTCTGGGCGAGACCCGCGGAAAGCACTGTCTGCTGCACAACTTTCCGCATCCAAGGATCGGCGACCGTTTGTCGCACCAGCTCACCCGGAGTCTTGGTCAGCGTGCTCATCTCCGTACCGGTGCTTATGAGGGAGTAGTGGTTCCGCACCAGCACCTGGTCCGGGCCCAGTTGAGGCTCTGGCAGCTCAATCACAGCCACCTTGCCCTTCCGATCAATGACTCTGCGGACGATCTGTTTCATATTCGTTGTCAGAAGTGCCGGGTTCACGAGTTTTCGCCGTGGCCAACAGGCCCGCTCCCCAACGCGGCCGTGAAAATCGGCCAAGATACGAAACGACTAGCAGGAGCGGAAATACCGCGGCGTAGAGACGCCGGTTCCGTTGTTCGGCGCCGGAGATGAGGTATGAAATGTTGTTCGTGAACGTTTCCAGTATACCATATGTGTAGGCGCAACTCAGAACGTCGAAGCCGGCCTGCTCGAGTTTCGCCGTCAACTGCTCAGCGGTGTAGCCCGGGCGCACATGACCGGGAACAGCGAAATTTACCCTGCGCCCAAACAAGATCCAACGACGGTAATAACCCGGCACGTGGACCACCAGCGTGCCAGATGCCTTGAGGGCTGCCCCGAGATTCCTCATTGCTGTAACGTCCTCCTCCACGTGCTCGAGATTGTCGACGCTGACAACGAGATCGAACTCACCGCGGAATCCCAACCCCGTCACGTCGCCAACCTCGAACCGGCAGTTCGAGAGGCCCGCTTCTCGGGCGATGCCGGCCGCCCGGCTCACGGCAGGTTCGTCGATGTCAATCCCGATCACCTCGGCGGTCGGGTGCTGCTTGGCTAGCTCCATCGTGAACACCCCGGACCCGCATCCGGCATCCAGTATCCTCGCGTGCGATCCCCTAGTGCAGGGCAAGACCCTGCGCAAGCGTATGCGCAAGCCGTTGACCGGCACGCCGAAACAGCGGACGTACATGCGCTCCAGCCTCGTCAGATCAGGGGCCAGGGAGATTTCGACGCCTGGAAATCCAATCACCGCAGTTCTCCGCAATGTTCCAGGTGGCATGCAATCGCCCAGGCCATCCACGCCTGACACCAGCGAAGCAATCGCACCTGAGTGCGATAACCTCGGCGTTTCTGGTAGTAGAACCACCCCGTCTCGCGGTCAGCGTCCACTCCAAAACCTTGCGAGAGAATTCCGCACCTTCGTTTACGGCCCACTGCGCGAGAGCAAACGTAATGATGCCCTGTGCCGCACCATGAATATCAAAGGGATATTTTCGGTCATGCATAAAGCGGGGAGCGCCATCCGGT
>JBDHDY010000165.1:0-8689 GCA_039591275.1 Gemmatimonadota bacterium
GATCAACTTGTTCGCCTGCTGGAGGCGACTCAGTCGCTCCTCAGGTATCAGGTAGAGCCGTCGCAATTGAGCGAAGGGATCTTCATGGCGACCGGCGTGCGCCGCTGCCGTGCGGCCGAGCATGAGGCAAATGATGATTCCAACGAGGGCCGCGCTCATCCGCGGCACGCGTCTGGGGTGCGACCTCACGAGTTTGGCAACACCGAGTCCCAAGATTGCAGCTGCGGCAACGAAGGGAAGGTATATCCAACGTTCCTGCGCCAGGATAATCGTATAGCCAAGAGTTCCGGCGATACTGTCCACCTTGAGCAGCGGCGAAAACGTGATCACAAAGAACCCGCTCCAAAATGCCGTGAAGGGACTCCAGCGCCACAGCAACGCTATGACCGCTAGTGCCAACACCACGGCGACGGCAAGATACGTGAGGGGATCGCTGAAGGGAGATGCTGCGTAGTTGATCAACTGTGGGTTCAGCTCCGGATATTCGGCACCCAGTGGAAGTGCTATGCGGGATATCTGAATGAGCATTCCTTTGACCGCCCCTAGGACGAGCTCGTACGTTGCAAGCGTTTCGCCGTATCCGACAGAAGGTGTGGGGAGCTGCAGTACAACGAAACGCCACACGAGATATCCAACGAAGGCGATCCACACCGGGACCGTGAGTGTAAGCTTGCGGAGAGGTACGGCACTCTCGAAATGGCGATACACAACGAGCAGTACAAGTACGGCAGGAAGTGTAATTCCCATTTCCTTACTCATGACCGCTGAGAGGTACAGGGTGACCGTAAGCACCATCCACCATGACGTGGCTTGCGATGTCTTGCTGCGGACGCCAGAATCGAACGCCAAGAGGGCGAGGACATAGAAGACGGGAAAGAGAACATCCGCACGGGCCGCCACGTCGGTGGCAGCGAACGCGTGGACGGGATGCAGCACGAAAAAGAGACCGGCTATGCCAGCTGCGAGGTAATCCTTTCTGATACGGAAACAGAGTAGCGCGATCAGAAGTGCGTTGAGTGCGTGAATGAACAACTGGCTCAGGTGGTAGATGAGATCGTTGCGACCGGCAAGCGCGTGCTCGATCCAAAAAACGGTGTTGGTGACAGGACGATAGTAGCCGGACATATACGGCCGGCCGTGGGTGATCGCTCCCTCGAAGAAATCCGCCGTCCACACCTGCGAGAGCCCACCCGGATCCTGCATGAATCTGTTTTGGTACGTGAGGAACTGGGCGTCACTGCTCAACGGCATGCGCAAGGTGTGCTGGTAGGTGGTCAGGGACAGGAGTACAAATCCTGTCACGAGCCCGATCCCGACCACCCACCTCTTATTCACCTTCAATGTGTGATTCTCGGTCGCACACTACCCTGCGCCAAATTCCAACTCACCTGGTGCACCAAGCGAGCGATCTTCTCCATCTTGACGTAATTGATCTTCTCCGGTCGGTCGAACTCCGTGTGATAGTCCGGGTGCAGCCCGGTGTGAACGAACACGGCGGGCACGCCATTTTGGAGAAACGGCCACTGGTCGCTCCGCCGCAGTAGGTTCGACGGATTGTTGTCGTACCCCATCTTGAGCTCGAGGCCGAACGCTTGGTTCGCACGCTCGATCTCGGCCGCCAAGTCCGGGCTGTAGGTGTAGCCCATGATGTTCACGGAGTTGTCATTTGACTCGGCAGTCTGGAGCTCGAGACCACGGAAGCGCCGCTCCTCGTTTCGCCCAATCATATCCATGTTGAGGACGGCCACCGTCTGCTGCAGTGGATGCAGGGGATCTTCGGTGTACGCCCACGCGCCCAACAGGCCGCGCTCTTCCGCCTCCCACGCGGCGAACAACACCGAGCGGCGAGGACGAATGCCCCGCTCCGCCGCCCTCGCGTACGCTTCGGCGATTTCGATCAGCGCCACCGTTCCCGACCCATCATCGTCGGCGCCGTTGAAAATGCGGCTGCCATCTGCGCCGTTGTGGTCGTAGTGCGCGCAGATGATGATCCACTCGTCAGCGACCTCGGGATCCGATCCATCGATGCGCGCCACCACGTTGCGGCTCTGCACAATGTGGCGATCGACAGCGGTGACAAGCTCAATCTCCACACCGGGAAACGAAGTCACGCCAGCGCCACCTTGTCTCTCTGCGGAGCGAGCTAGCTCATGGACAGTCCGGCCGGTACCTGCCATGAGGGTGTTGGCCAACGCGGGTGATATTTGCGCGGCAGGAATGCGCACGCGCTCCATCCAAGCGGCCAGCGTATAGCGCTCAATGCGGCGAGCTTCCGAAGGCCAGTAGTTCATCGCGGCTGCCTCAAAGTTCCCCGGGCCGGGATGGTTGTGAAGGTCCGTGACGAACAGGATGGCCGCGGCCCCTCGTTCCTGCGCATAGAGTGCCTTGCGAATGTCCCGAGACGCCTCAGATGTCACCAGTCCATCGAATGGACTCTCGGGATCGCGCTCTCCGGGCTCGTGATCGAGAATCATCACGATCTTGCCCGCGAGCGACTCGCCTCGGTAATCGTCGTGGGACCGGGCCGCAGAGACGATGCCGAAGCCCGCGAACGCAAGTGAGCCATGAGCGCTCCCGCTCGCACTGAAGCGCAAGGGGTAATAGTCCTGGCCCGGCTCGAGACGCATCTGTGGGCCTTGTCCTGGTGATGCAATGACGAGTTGGTTCCCGTCATCCAGGGTGGCAGTCGCCATGTTGAACGTCTGATAAAAGGAACCGTCGGGTCCGCCGGGCTCCAGGCCCATCCGCTCGAAGCGGGACTTGATGAATTCCGCGGCCACACGAATCTGCGGCGTATTGGTCAGGCGGCCGCCCATGGCGTCCGACGCCAGGAAGAACAGATCGGCCTTGAGATCAGCTTGACGGATAGACTCGTTCTCAGGGGCTCGATCCTGCGCCAGTGACGGGTGACCCAACCAAATCAGCAAAGTGAATACGATAAAAACTGTGGATTTCATGAAGCCTCCGAGTAGTGTCTCGGTCACAGGTTCTTTCCAAACAGTTGATTTTGACTCACGGATCGGCTGCAGGCACTAGCTGCTCAGCGCTACCCCTTCGGCTCGATGAAGTCCCGAAACGGCGGGTAGTCGCGGAGCGGCTCGAGGCGCATGTCCGCGTGCACGAACACGCCAAACATGCGGCCGCGGGCGTACGCCTCACGCAGCAGCACCATCGCCCGTTCCCGCTCGCCGAGTTGCGCTGCAATACATGCCTGCCAGTACACGTCGTGTCCGAACTCGTATTGGTCGGCCATTCCTTCGAGGCTATCACTGATCCTCAGCGCCTCTTCTTTGTCTCCCCGCCTCGCGGCCAGAACGCCCAGATATCCTCGAAAGACGACATCGTCCGGCGTTTCCGCCGCCAGCTCCTCAAAGAGCAAGCGGGCTTCATCCCAACGCTCTGCGATGTACAACGCGATAGCCTCCTCAACCGTGTTGTGACCTGCCTCTTCCGGCGGGCGGGTGGCAAACCAGCTCAGAGCTCGCTCGGCCACTCTGAGCGACGCCTCGCGGTAACCGTGCGCCCGAAGTTCCGCAGCCACCGTTCCCATGACCCACGGTGCCTGCAACCCGTCCTCCGTCGGCAGCAGGAGGCTCTCGTCGAGGCCGCGGTCGACGTCATCGAATCGCCCGAGCGCAGCGAGTGGGCGCAACTCGTTGGCTAAAACCCGAATCTTGTCTGGATAAACCCGGCGTGCCCGACGCGCTTCCCTCAACTCGCGCTGGTAGTCGCCGGTCATATGCAGCGCCTCAATGAGAGTCATCCAATGGAAGTAGCGTTGCGGCAGATTCTCGACATCACTGAGGATCTCTACGGTCTCATACGCCCAATTAGATCGGAGAGCCTCGACCGCGACATCACCCAACGCACCGCGTGAGCGCGCGGCCTGGAGTGCACCGGATCGATCCCCACGCAGCCCTGCTAACAGCCAGTCCAGGAAGGCCTGCTGGTAGGGGCTGAAGCGCGAGCGGAAAGGAATGAGCAGCTGCGCGTTGGAGTCGGCCGCGTGGAGCTCCCCTAGGTTGAAATGGGCCATGACGATGAAGAAGCGGGGGTCGGTGAAGTTGGAGTCGAGCTGGATCGCTCGATAGAATAGTCCGAGCGCCTCGCGCATTCGCATCGGTACTTGCTGGAAGGTGCGATGCCCCTCCAGGTAGGCTCGGTACGCCTCCAAGGACGGCGGTGGGCTGGCCGCACTGGACTGTAGCAGCCGGTAATCTAGTGCTGAGGCAACAGTTGCCATCACTCGGCGCCGCAGCGTGTCCATGACTGCCCGCGTCGCACCGACGGCGCCGGTGACTGGCGGGACGGCACGCAGCAGCCGCTCGCGCCCTGCGTCAATCACCTGTGTTTGGAACTCGAGGGAATCTCCCCTGCGATAATACGCACCCCCAACGACCGTACCAGCTCCTGTTGCCTCGCCCACCTCACGCGCGGTACTCGCTCCGGACGAGCCGCGAAGGCCGGCCAGGTCGGGACCGGGCTCCACGCCGGTCGCAGTGGGCACCACCTCGATCACATCGATCCCCTGAAGTCCCTGCGTGATCCAATCAGCTGCCATGCTTCCCAACAGCGCAAGCGCGGTGTCACCCGTTCGGTTCTCCAGCGGTAACACAACAACTCGATTTCCGTCGAGCTCGGGGGCGAAGCCCAATCGACCGACAACGGCAGCAACGACCAGGAGCAACGCCGACGTTGCAGCTAGAACCATCCTTCGACGACCGCTCCAACGACGCGCGCCCCTGCGGGTGGCAGACGGCGCTAAGGCTTCCGCAAACTGAACGACCCGGCTAAAGCGATCGGCTGGCGTTTTTGCCAGCGCCCGTGAGATGGCTGCCGCCACGTTCTGCGGCACTGTGGGTCTCAAGTCGATGATTGAACGCGGTGCTACCGACACGTGCTGTCTGGCAATGGTCTCGGGCGTTGGCCCAGTAAAGGGTGGCTCCCCTCCGAGCATCTCGTACAGGACACAGCCGAGACTGTACACATCAGTCCGCCCGTCGACCTCGCTGGCACCAGCTCCTTGCTCCGGACTTATGTACGACGGAGTTCCCACAACCATCCCGGATCGAGTGAGCCGACTTTCGGCAGCTGCGGTGATCGCACGCGCAATCCCGAAATCTGCCACCAACGCGTGACCACCGGAAAAGAGGATGTTTTCGGGCTTGACGTCCCGATGTACGATACCGAGCTCATGCGCACGCCCAAGAGCCTCCGCCACCTCGCTCACGATCTCCAGCGCTTCATCCAGCGGAAGCTGCTTCTCTCGCTCCAATCGATGCCGCAAGGATTCGCCCTCGATGTACGGCATGACGTAATAGAGATAGCCGTCGACTGAGCCGGAGTCGTACAGCGGAACGATGTGGGGATGGGTGAGCCTGGCCGCGATCTTGATTTCCTGCAGGAAGCGCTCCGCTGCCAGGGTCGAGGCTAGCTCCGGGTGCATCACCTTCACCGCAACATCCCGGTCGTGCCGGAGATCCCGCGCCAGATACACCGTCGCCATTCCACCAGACGCGATCTCCCTGCCGATGCGATAAGTGTCCGCCAACGCTTGCTCGAGGCTGCGGGCCGGCGCTCGACCCGTGAGAGGGGCCGGCTGGCCGGCGAGGGGGGGGGACAAGGGCTCGGAGGGCGAAACCGGGGAAACAGCGCTACGCGACCGTACGCTCTCAATCAGGGCCTCGGTCTCGGGCGACGGCTCGAGCTCCAGCTCGTCCGCCAGCCGTCTAGCAAACGACTCATACTCGCGCACGGCCCCGGAGCGGTCGCCGAGGCTGTCCAGCAGCTTGATCACTCGGCGGAGCAGCCGTTCGTCGAGGGGGGCGAGGTCCCTCGCGTGCCGCGTCCAGTGGCCCGCCGCGGCTGTATTCCTTTTACTAGCCTCCTGATCGGCTAGCTCCCACGCAGCTCGGGACGCCCGCTCCCGTAGTTGCTTCCGCCGCTCATCGATCCATCGCTCGAACTCCGGAGCATCCGGCACATAAAGGCCCTGGAGCAGATCCCCCCTGTAGAGCTCCAACGCTGCCTCTCGGTCCCCCCGGTCCAACGCGTCCTCGAACGCCATCACGTCACACCAGAACTCGCCCTCCGACAACGCGACCTCATCGTCGCCCCGGGTCGCCACCGCGCTCTCGCCGAGGAAGCGTCGCAGACGATAGAGCGACTGCCGCACGGCGCTACGGGCCCGATCCTGGTCGAGCTCCCCCCAAAACAGTCCGATCAGGGAGTCCCTGCGATGGAAGCCGCGGGCACCGGCGGCCAAGAACGAGAGGAGTCCGAGCAGTTTCGGTCGGGCCAGGACGGCGTGCGGGTCGGTGCCCTCGGGCCCTTCGAGCTTGGCCGGCCCGAGCGCCCGGAACTCAATCATCGATCACCGGGGCAGAAGGTCATCGTGGCGTAACTCCGCGGAGACGGCCGGGAGACGGCGTGGAGACGAAGCCGGCCTATCCTGCTCAAAAGGTAGGCCGGCCGGTAACTGCGGGCAAACTCGAACTTCCGTTCAAATGCCCGACCCACTTGCGAGAGGCCAGGCTGTCCGGCCAGGCAAAGAACCAGAAAACACCGTGGAGGATACGATGAGACGAGTACCTGCCATCGCCATGATTGCTCTCATGACAGCGTGGTCGGGCGGCTGCAGTGACACTGTGGGCCCGTTCCCGGATCCGACCCCGGACGGGGGCCGAAATGATCACGTTCGGGTCGACGTCGAGTGGCGCGGACAGATCGCTCCGGGGGATGAGATCGAGATCAAGGGCGTCTTCGGCGACATCCGGGCTGTCTGGACATCTGGAAGCGAAGTGCTCGTCACCGCGACAAAGATCGGTGTCGCAAACGACCTACCCGCTGTGGATATCGAGGCCGTCACACACGCCGGCGGCGTCACGATATGCGCCGTATATCCGGACGTTCCGGGACAACCGTCGAATTACTGTGCACCGGGAAACGATGGCAACATGTCGGTGAGAGATAGCTCCGGCGGTGACGTGGAGGTCGAATTCACGGTCCACGTACCGCGGGGAGTCGTTTTCGTCGCTCGGACTCTGGGAGGTGAGGTGGAGGCAACGAATCTAGAGAGCGACGCTTTTCTGAGCACCATGTGGGGAGACGTTCGTGTATCTACCACGGGCATTGCCACCGCCAAAACAATGACAGGCAACATCACCGCTTCCATCGGCGAAGCCGATTGGGGCCGCGATCTCGAGTTTGTAACGATGACGGGTGATATCGTCGTGGAGATCCCGTCCGGCACCAATGCAGAAGTTGAAGCGCGTGTCCTTTCCGGAAAAATCACATCCGACTTCCCCCTCACGCGGGCTCCCACCGGCGACATGCGGGGAGTGATCGGAAGCGGCGGCAACAGGCTGACGCTCGCAACCCTCTACGGCGACATCACTCTGAGGGGAACAGCATAGGCCGCCTCATGCACTCAAAGAATCGGGCGTGCTCTCAAGCAGAGCACGCCTCTGCTAACTGGAAAGAAAGGAACAATTTTATGATTCGCAGTCACCGAGCGGCGCGCGCCGTTGGAGGACTTGGATGTTTACTCCTGGGCCTGACCGCCGTCGGTTGCGACGGGTCGCCATCAGAGCCGGATAACATGGTGGATGGCGGTTCCTGGTACGTAACCGGATATCGATGGCCTCATGATGGGAGGCCGTACGAGAGTGAGAATCTCGTTGTTTACAGTGACGCAGCCAGCGATCAAGCTAGGCAGACCCTCGCTGAGATTGGCGAAGAGTTGTTGACAGAGTTAAAAGAAGAATTCGCCATAACAGACGAACAGACGTTCGTTTTTCCCCGCGGTCAAGAGGAGATTCACATTTACGCCTACAAGAATTATGCGCCGACATGGTGGGGCGGTTGGGGATATTATGGCGGGCTGCTAATCTATTCCCTCGATCACGAGTGGCGCGGCCAGATCGGTCATACTGCCATGAGCATGTATGTACCGGTTGTAAAACACGAACTCATGCATGTAGTGGAATCCTTGATCAAGGCGAGTAACAATCCTCACCTGGTAGATGTTTGGCTGACGGAGGGAATCGCCGAAACGGTCTCAGGAGGCACAGCCGGCGGAGCAATAACGGACTTGGCTACGTTGAATGACCGGATAGCGACTTATGGGCAACTGAATCCCATCGCCATGCACGTGTACGACTACCCGGACATCGAAGGTGTCAGCTACAACTACTATTACCCAATGTTCCAGTTGGCGGTGACTTATCTCTTGGACCAAGACGGTCACGGTGGTGCGTATGGGAACCTCAAGGATCTCTTTCTAGACGTGAGAAATGGAACGGTATTCTCGGAAGCATTCGAGAGTCGGTTTGGGATCAGCCTGAAGGAATACGAAGAACAATTCTTCGATCTCATGAATGATTACTTGAACTGACTCCGCTTCATCATTAACTCGGCACCATTGTAGTCATAGTATGTGATCATAGGTAGCGAGGCCGCGTAGCCAGTTTTGCTGCGCCTGATAGCCGGAGGGCCGTTTGGCTCTCCGGCTTTTTTCAATGTCTGCGGCGATCGGGGCGGATAGCCTTGCCATGCGTGATGACCCTCAGCCCGTCGACGGCATAACGATCCGGTAACGCACGACTGACATGACATCGAACTCGTCCTGCGCTATCGCCCAGACGTGCTCACCACGAAAGATCGGCTGCGGGCTGGTGCGAAACTCGTC
>JBDHDY010000166.1:0-7423 GCA_039591275.1 Gemmatimonadota bacterium
CTCCGTCGTCCCCGGCACCACAGGTACCCCCGCGGCCCGCATTCGGCGCCTCGCTTCGGTCTTCGCCCCCATCGCCTCGATTGCCGAGGGTGGGGGCCCGATGAAGGTCAACCCGGCGGCCTCCACGGCACGGGCGAACTCTGCCCGTTCTGCAAGAAACCCGTATCCCGGATGAACCGCATCCGCGCCGGATTGCTGTGCGGCCTCCAAGAGACGGGGGATGTGGAGATATGATTCCTCAGCCGCCGCCGGCCCAAGCTCCACGGCTTCGTCTCAGGATCCGCACGGCAATCTCGCCACGGTTGGCGATCAGGACGCGCTTCACCGCCGCCCCCGCAACGCCCCGGGCGGACGGGCGGTCAGGCGGTCAGGCGGACCGTCCCATCCCCACCCCATCGATGACAGGGGACGATCACGGCCCGCCGGCTCGCCGGCCCGCCAGCCCGCCTCAGAGAGGAATGTTGCCATGCTTCTTGGGAGGGACATTGTCTCGCTTCGTCATGAGCGTGTCGAGTGCGGAGATTAATCTGGGCCGCGTTTCCCTGGGATCAATCACGTCGTCGAGGTATCCACGGGCCGCTGCCAGATACGGATGAGCAAACTTCTCCCGATACTCCTGCTCGAGTTCTGACAGCCGGGCTTCCGAATCACTCGCCGCTTGGATGTCGCGCTTGAAGAGGATCTCCACCGCTCCCTTCGGTCCCATGACCGCAATCTCGGCCGTGGGCCATCCGACGTTGAAATCGCCCCGAACGTGCTTCGAATTCATGACGTCGTACGCTCCGCCGTACGCTTTGCGGGTGATGACCGTAAGCTTGGGAACGGTCGCCTCGCAATACGCATACAGCAGCTTCGCCCCGTGCTTGATTATTCCGCCATGCTCCTGGTCGACTCCCGGAAGAAAACCAGGTACGTCTTCAAAAGTTATCAGTGGGATGTTGAATGCGTCACAAAACCGAATGAATCGCGCCCCTTTGACCGAAGCCGCTATATCCAGTACTCCAGCAAGGACTGCGGGCTGATTCGCAATGACACCCACCGGCCGGCCAGCCAGGCGTGCGAAACCCACAATGATATTCTGCGCGTAATCCGCGTGCACCTCGAGCAACTCTCCGTCGTCCACCACCCGGCGGATCACTTGCTGCATGTCGTACGGCACATTGGGATTGTCAGGGATGATCGTGAGCAGCTCCTCGTCCCTTCGGTCAGATGGGTCGCTCGTTTCCCGCACCGGCGGCGCATCGAGGTTGTTGCTCGGCAAGTACGCGAGCAAGCGCCGCACCTTGGCGAGGCAGTCCGCCTCGGAATCGTCGACAAACTGGGCGACCCCAGAGGTCGATCCATGAATATCAGCACCGCCCAACTCCTCCGTGCTTACATCCTCGTGCGTCACCGTCCGCACCACGTTGGGGCCCGTCACGAACATGTACGACGCCCCGCGGACCATGAAGACAAAATCGGTGATCGCCGGACTGTACACCGCTCCCCCCGCACATGGTCCGAGAACGGCACTGATCTGCGGGACCACCCCCGAGGCGAGCGTGTTTCTGAGAAAGATGTTCGCATAGCCACCGAGCGACACCACCCCTTCCTGGATTCTCGCACCTCCCGAGTCATTCAGCCCGATCACGGGCGCCCCGTTGCGGACGGCAAGGTCCATGATCTTGCAGATCTTCTCGGCGTGTGCCTCGGCGAGAGAACCACCGAAAACCGTGAAGTCCTGAGCGAAGACGTAAACCGTCCGCCCATCCACACGCCCATACCCGGTTACCACACCGTCGCCGAGAATGCGTTGCTTGTCCAAGCCAAAGTCCGTCGACCGATGGGTGACGAAACGGTCTAGTTCGACGAAGGAATCGGGATCGAGCAGTAGGTCTAGTCGCTCGCGCGCGGTGAGTTTCCCTTTTGCGTGCTGGGCCTCGATGCGGTCTGGGCCGCCACCCTGCTCCGACTCCTCACGCATCCGGCGCAATCGTTCGAGTTTCTTCTCGTGGCTCATATTCGACGGGATGGACGTAGTTCGTTATGGGGCCATCGACCCGGCAAATCCCCGGGCCGATATGAAAAAGGCCGGCGGCCCCGTTGCTGGGGGACCGCCGGCGCGACAGTCTACAAAACCCTCACTCGGGCTTCGCGTCTGGCTCCAGAGGCTCGCCTTTCGTCGCTGGCGTCTCGTTCGCCGACGCGCTAGGATCAGACACCTCAGCATCCTGCGGTGTCTGAGATTCGGTCTCCTCCGACGGCTCACCCTCTGCTGCTGGCGCGTCGGCTTCCGGAGTAGCCACGGCTTCAGCCGACGGCTCACCCTCTACTGCCGGCGCGTCGCCTTCCGGAGTAGCCACGGCTTCAGCCGACGGCTCACCCTCTACTGCCGGCGCGTCGCCTTCCAGAGTCGCCACGGCTTCAGCCGACGGCTCACCCTCTACTGCCGGCGCGTCGCCTTCCGGAGTCGCCACGGCTTCAGCCTGCGGCTCACCCTCAGCCGAGGCAATGGCGTCAACCTGCGCCTCACCTTCTTCCCCAACCTGCTCAGAAGTTTCTCCGTCGGAAGCCGCGCCCTCAGGAACCAGCGGCACTGCTGGAGTTTCCGGAGGCTCATGGAACTCCGTGGCCGCGAGCAGAATCCGATGGTGAATCGGATCCACCTCCAACACTGACAAGGTCACAGGCTGCCCGACCGTCACTTGCTCCTCGACGGGCTGGTCTTCTGGAAATCCCAAGTGCTGCTGAGGCACAAAACCCTCGAGGTCGTTGCCAAGGTCAGCGACCAATCCCTTGTCCTGACACCGTACGACGATGCCCTTGAGTTCGGTACCGACGGGATAATCCTCCCCGATCTTGAGCCAGGGATCTTCTTGGGCCTGCTTGAGACCAAGCGAGATACGCTTGTTGTCGGAATCGACGTTGAGAATCACGACGTCGACAACCTCTCCCTTCTTCACCACCTCGGACGGGTGCTGGACACGCTTCGTCCACGACATGTCGGAGATGTGAATGAGCCCGTCGATGCCGGCTTCAATTTCCACAAAGGCACCGAACGAAGTGAGGTTGCGAACCTTACCCGAGATTCTCGTCCCGACAGGGTACTTCATCGGGAACACCATCCACGGATCTTGCTCGGTCTGCTTCATGCCTAGCGAGATCTTTTCCTCATCGGAATCCACCTTCAACACCACAGCCTCGATCGTCTCACCGATCGAGACGACCGTTGACGGATGACGCACGTTTCGCGTCCAGCTCATCTCACTGATATGGACGAGGCCTTCGATCCCGGGCTCGAGCTCGACGAACGCGCCATAGTTGGTGATGCTGACGACTTTGCCTTGCACGCGCGAGCCGATTGGATACTTCTCCGCCACGTTCTCCCAAGGGTAGGATTGCAGCTGCTTGAGCCCTAGGGAAATCCGCTCCCGGTTCCAGTCAATATCGAGAACCTTGACTTCCAGATCCTGACCAAGCTCGACCATCTCCGAGGGATGCGAAACTCGACCGTAACTCATATCGGTGATGTGCAGGAGGCCGTCCACACCACCAAGATCTATGAACGCACCGAAGTCTGTGATGTTCTTGACCACCCCGGTGCGCACCTGCCCAACATCGAGCTCTTTCATGAGGTCTTCCCGCTTCGATGCGCGCTCTGTCTCCAGAATCACGCGGCGGGAGACTACGATATTGCGCCGACGTTTGTTGAGTTTGATGATCTTGAACTCGTAGCTTTCGCCCAACAACTCGTCGATGTTGGGAACGCGGCGAAGGGCGATCTGGCTTCCCGGCAGAAAAGCATCAACACCCATCAGGTCCACCACCACACCGCCTTTGATCTTCTTGATCAGCGTGCCACGAACCGGCTCATCGCTCTCGTAGGCCTGGCGGATGCGCTCCCAGACGCGCATGAAGTCCGCCTTCTTCTTGGAGAGCACCACCGCCCCATCCTCATCCTCGAGATTCTCCAAGAACACCTCGACCTCGTCACCCGGGTTGATTTCCGCGACCGATTTGAACTCATCAATCGGGACAGCACCCTCAGACTTGAATCCCACGTCGAGAATGACGTGGGTGTCGGTGACGCGCAGGACTTTGGAGGAGACGATCTCTCCTTCGGCAATGCTCTGGAGAGAACCTTCGTAAAGACGGAGCATCTCCTCGTACTGCTCGTCGGAGTACTCCTCTTTGTAGAGATCTGGCCGAACGCGAAGAGAAGGGGGAGAAGGGGTGATCAGATCAGGGTCATCGACCGAAGCCGGAGATGACGATTCTTGGGAGACATCAACCATGTCAGAACGAGGTGGGCTCAGGTTTGGGTTTAAGGCCATTCACCCTCCCGTAAGGAAGGTGCACGAAGCCAATGAACATAGGTGGGCGGCCTACGCATGTCAAGTTATTTGAATAGCTTGCGGGCCTGATCTACAATCTCTGCCACCTGATCTTCGAAGGCCATACCGGTCGTATCCAGGATCATCGCATCGCTCGCAGCAGTCAAAGGCGCAACGTCGCGCGACGAATCCAGCTCGTCCCGGTGCTGAATCTCGCGCTGCAGCTGCGACAGTTGATCGGGTTCCTCTGACGTCCCCTGTTGCCGCGCCCGGCGCCGGGTCCGCTCCGCCGGCGTCGCGGTGAGAAACACCTTCAAGAGTGCGTCTGGAAACACAACCGTGCCAATATCCCTCCCATCCGCCACGACCCCCTCAGGATGCATGGCGGCTGCCTGCCACAACCCCTGATTCACCCACTCCCGCACCTCTGCAATCGCCGCAACATGGGATACCTTGGCCGTCACTCGCCCACCACGCACGGCGTCGGTCACATCAACGCCCGCCACCTCCGGGCAAAATCCCCTAGCGACGAGGGCGAGACGAACCGGTAGAGTGTGAGCCAGGGACACTATGGTGGCTCCCTGAAGGGGAATCTCCGCGTCGAGGCTCGCCAACGTCACCGCGCGATACAACGCGCCGCTGTCCAAGTGGGCAAATCCCAACACCTTCGCCACCGCCTCAGCGGTCGTCGACTTCCCTGCACCTGCCGGGCCGTCGATGGCTATAACCCGGTTACCCATCGTCAACAATGCTCCGGAGATCCCGAAAGAAGAAAGGGTAACTGACGGCCGGGGAGCTGTCTTCGCTCAACTTGACATCCGCTCCCTGTACGGTGCCAAGGACCGCAAACGCCATCGCCAGTCGGTGATCGGACGCCGTATCGACGAGCCCTCGAGGAGGGCGTTCGGCCCCACGTACGGCCAATGTCTGCTCCCCCGCCTCCGCCTCGACGCCAAGCCGCCTGAGGTTCTGGGCAAGCAGATTGAGCCGGTCGCTCTCCTTGACGCGGAGCTCTCCCACACCGCGAAATACCGTCTCGCCCTCTGCGCGGCTGGCCAGTACTGCGAGGATGGGGATCTCATCGATCAAGGACGGCACCTCGTCTTCGGTCACCTCTGTTCCCCCGAGCCGAGAGGGTCGCACAAGCACGTCGCCGACGGGCTCGCCGAGCGCTCGGGTGGCTTCACTAGTTTCCACGACGGCTCCCATGCGACGCAGCACGTCGAGGTATCCCGTTCTGGTGGGATTCAGGCCCACTCCTTCTACAATCAACTCGCCTTCATCTGCGAGAAGCGCAGCACCCAAGAGAAAGGCCGCCGAGGAGGGGTCTCCCGGAACACAAAGGGAGAAAGTGGGAAGCCTGTCAGGCGGCTCGAAGCGAACTGTGAGCCCGCTTGCCTCGATCGGTGCGCCCAACGCCTTGAGCATCCGCTCCGTGTGGTCACGTGACCGGGCAGGCTCGATCACGGTAACGGTGACTCCCGAGACCAAGCCGGCTAGTATCAGAGCTCCCTTGACCTGTGCGCTGGCAGTCACGGACCGGTGCGTAAGAGGTCGCAGGCCTCCACCGGTGACCACTACCGGCAGCCCGTCTCCATTTTCCTCGCGGAATGAAGCCCCCATCTCGGTGAGTGGCCGCGTCACACGTCGCATCGGGCGGCCTCGCAGTGAAGCGTCACCGGTGACGCGAACCGTATACGGGTATCCTGCAAGCAGACCCAGAAGGAAGCGTGCGGCAGTGCCCGAGTTCCCACAGTGGAGCGAAGTGTCGGGACGACGGAGGCCACGCAGGCCCCGGCCGACTACGTGCACATTTCGGCCATGACGCAGCGGGGTGATCTCAATTCCCAGCCGCCGAAGTGCGCCGGCCATCGAGCGAGCGTCCAGGGAGGTGAGACCCCGTTCTACGACAGATATACCGCTGGCCAGAGCCGCCAACACCAGCGTCCTGAGGGTGATGCTCTTATCTCCAGGAGGTCGGATACGGCCGTGAATCCTCAAGCGTCCAGGCCTTTCCTAAAAGCGGCACCTGCTTCCAGCCATGAGGCCAGGCGTTCCCGATTCTCCTCCCGCAGCGCGGCTCGCAATACTGCTTCGGCCTCATCAAAGGCATCGAGGGCCTCGAGCACCGCTTCGCTGTTCAGCATCATGATGTCACACCACATCTCAACACTGCTGACCGCCAGGCGGGTCGTGTCTCGGGCACCGGACCCGAAGCTTGTTCCCTTGGGGCCGCTCCGGGACAAGGCCACCGCCAATGCAGACGCTACCGCTTGTGGGAGGTGACTGGTCCACCCCAGCAACCGGTCGTGTTGCTTCGCTTCCATTACGACCGGCAGGGCACCACATACCCTCTCCCAGAAGTCGCTCACCTCATCCGCCGCCACCTCTCCCTCGCGAAGCGGCGACACGTACACGATTGCACCCCGCAAGAGATCGGACCTTGCAGCGGCAAAGCCCGACTCGTGAGTTCCACAGAGAGGGTGGGACCCCGCAAAGCGCTGGCTCAGACCGAGCTTCGAGGCACGGTCGACTATGGGACTCTTCACACTGGATACGTCAGTCACAAGCGCCGTGCCGGACTGGATGTTGGGTGCGAGGTTGGAGAGCAGCTGGAGGTTGGCACCGGGTGGTGCGGCCAAGATGACGAGGTCGGAGGATGCCGCAACTTCCGCTGCCGATGAAGCTATGTCGGTTATTGCACCGGCTTTCGCAGCGGCCACGGCCTCTGTTGGTGTCGGTGAATAGCCAATCAAGCGGGGCACCCCGGCACGGGACGACTGCCACGCCACAGATCCCCCGATGGCACCAAGCCCGATCACACCCAATCGCTCAGGACGCAGCTCCGCCTCCTTTGGCCTTCCGTGGATCAACGAACGGCCGGCGGCACCACAGGGCTGGAGCCGAGCGGTTCACCTTCTTGACAGTGTGGTACTGCAACCTGCATAGTCGCCGGTCATGGATCGAAGCGCCCACTGAGGGAACACATCGTAGTCACGCCCAATGAAAGGGGCCACGATGGCCGGCAGGGACATTGAGAACCTGTTGAGAGAAGAGCGGACCTTTCCACCTCCGAAGGAGTTCTCTTCGAGGGCCCGGTGCAAGGACCT